>WQWU01000005.1 GCA_009785215.1 Treponema sp.
GAACTTGGAAGAATTTTATCTGACTTGTCAAAAACTCTTGTTGCAGCTAACAGGATTCGTGAAGTTCTGGCAGAAGAACCTGAAATAGAAAGCGATGATGCACTCTACCCGGAAATTAAAGGAGATATTTGTTTTGATAATGTAAGTTTCTCGTACGGAGATAATCATATATTACGCAACATTTCTTTTACTTTAAAACCCGGCGAAACAATGGCAATCCTTGGAGCGACAGGTTCAGGAAAATCATCGCTTGTTCATCTGTTAAGCCGCCTTTACGATTTAAATGAAGAACAGGGTATTATTACAATTGACGGAATTGATATTCGTAAGATTGCAAGACCTCATCTGCGGCGCCATATTGGTTTATGTCTTCAGGAACCGTTTTTATTTTCCAAGACGATACGCGAAAACATTACAGCAGCACACGAAAATATGGAAATGACAGAAGTACAAAGCGCCACAGAAGTAGCAATGGTACATGATACAATCGTAAATTTTTCTGAAGGTTACGAAACAATCATCGGAGAACGAGGCGTTACATTATCGGGCGGTCAGAAGCAAAGGGTATCGATAGCAAGAATGCTTGCAGGCAAATCTCCTGTAATGATTTTTGATGACAGCCTTTCTGCAGTAGATACAGAAACTGACGCTAAGATCCGCTCTGCATTAAAACATCGTGTTAAAGATGCATCTGTTATTATAATTTCGCATAGAATATCGACACTTATGCAGGCAGATAAAATTCTTGTTTTAAAAAACGGCACGGTAGAAGCGCTTGGCTCTCATAAAGAGCTTATGGAACAAAAAGGAACCTATCGGCGTATATTTGATATGCAAGCCGAAGGTTTCGATGGCATTGATTTTAAGGAGTAATAAATGTCTGATTATGAAGATATAGAATATAATAAACCATTATCAATTTCTGTTTGGAAAAAAATGGTTCCGTTTATTGTTACAGAAAAAAAGAATCTTATTACCTGCGTAATATTAATGTTTCTTGTCGCAATCATCGATATCGCTTTCCCGTTAATACTTGGATATGCAATAAAAAATAATATCGAGCCCCGTACTGTGGATGGGATTTGGGGTTTACTGATATTATCCGGAGTCCTTGTAATATTTCAGGCTATGACAGTTTTTATTTTTATTTCGATCGGAGTAAAAGCAGACTGCGGAATATGCCGTTCACTAAGAAACTCGGTTTTTACGCACTTGCAAAAGTTAGGTCTTTCCTACTTTAACAAAAATCCTGTTGGGTATTTAATGGCACGCACCAATTCTGACACAAGCCGAATAGGAGATATTGTCGCATGGGGGCTTATCGATTTTACATGGTCAATTTTTTATTGCACAGGCGCTGTTATCGCCATGTTTATCATTCACTGGAAAATGGCAGCGATAACCTGCACAGTAGTTCCAATAATGGGTTTAATAACATGGCTTTTTCAGAAACGAATTCTTACAGCTAACAGGATTATCCGTAAATTAAACTCAAAAATGACGGGAGCCATGAACGAAGGCATAACGGGAGCAAAAACAGTAAAAGTAATTGTTTCGGAAAATCAAAGTTTAAATGAATTTTCTGCAATTACTTCTGAATACAGGACTCATGCAACTTCTCTTGCACGAGTACGTTCTACTTTTGTACCTCTTACTCTCTTTGTCAGTTCATTAGCAGCAGCAGCAGTTTTAAGTTACGGCGGTTACGAGATTATTTTCCTTGGAGCGCAGCTTTCTGTTCTTGCTGTCTTTTTACAGTATGCAGGCGGCTTTTGGTGGCCGATTCAAAACATTGCACGTATTTTAACAGATATTGTTTCGACACAGGCAAACGTAGAAAGGGTTAACAGCCTGCTTGAACAAAACCCTGCTATAACTGACAAACCAGAAGTAATCGAAAAATACGGCGATGCTTTTTCGCCGAAAAAAGAAAACTGGGAGCCAATCTACGGCGATGTAGAATTCCGTAATGTGACGTTTAATTATCCCGGGTACAATAAAAAAATACTTGAGAATTTTAATCTTTTTATTCCAACAGGAACATACGCTGCAATTGTCGGCGAGACAGGAGCTGGAAAATCTACGCTTGTAAATCTTGTGTGCCGTTTCTACGAACCGACAGAAGGAGAAATTTTAATTGACGGAACAGATTACCGCGAAAGAAGCCAGCATTGGCTGCACAGCGCATTCGGTTATGTTTTGCAAAGTCCTCATCTTTTTTCAGGAACAATTCGGGAAAATATCCGTTACGGCAAACTTGATGCCACAGATGAAGAAGTAGAAAAAGCGGCGGAAATTGTTCATGCAGATAAAATTATCGCCAAGATGGAGAATGGATACGAGACCGAAGTAGGCGAAGGCGGCGACAAGCTTTCGACAGGGGAAAAACAGTTAATCTCGTTTGCTCGTGCAGTACTTGCAGATCCCCGCATTTTTATTTTAGACGAAGCGACAAGTTCTATCGATACAGAAATGGAAATGATGCTGCAGGAAGCAATTCATACGCTTCTTAAAGGACGCACAAGTTTTGTAATTGCGCACAGGCTTTCTACGATTAGGGGAGCGGATATTATTCTTGTTGTAGACGAAGGGAAAATTATCGAAAGCGGAACGCATAAAGAATTAATGATGAACAAGAAGCATTATTACAAACTTTATACAAGGCAATTTGAAGCAGAAGTAGAAGAAAAGGTTTTGAATGAAATGTAGAATCTCTCGCTGAGACGCTGAGACGCAGAGTCCGCAGAGTTGTTGTTCGAAATGTTTTCCTAGAAAGCAAACCAGACAACAGCTCTGCGATCTTCGTGTATTAACTGCGATTGCTCATTGGAACATATTCTTGCTGTTTTGTTACAGACTTGTAAGCAGGGCGGATAATCTTTCCGTTATTTACAAGTTCTTCGAGCCTGTGTGCACTCCAGCCTGCTACACGGGCTATTGCAAACAGCGGTGTAAAAAGTTCAGGCGGCAAATCCAGCATGCTGTAAACAAAACCCGAATAAAAATCGATGTTTGCGCTTACACCTTTGTAGATCTTGCGAACCTTGCCGATAATTTCTGGTGCAAGTGTTTCAACCTTGGAATAAAGCATGTATTCTTTTTCCCTGCCTTTTTCCTTTGCAAGCTGTTCAACAAACTGGCGGAAAATGAGCGCACGGGGATCAGAAAGCGAGTAAACGGCATGACCCATTCCGTAGATTAAACCGGATTTATCAAAACCTGCTTTGTTAAGAAGTTTTTCCAGATAAGCGTTAATTTCGTTATCATCGCTCCAGTTGGAAATATTATTCATCATGTCGCGGAACATCTGCACAACTTTAATGTTTGCTCCGCCGTGTCTTGGCCCTTTAAGCGATGCAAGGGATGCAACTACTGCAGAGTATGTGTCGGTATGCGAAGATGTAACAACATGATTTGTAAAGGTCGAGTTGTTACCGCCGCCATGCTCGGCATGAAGGACAAGAGCAAGATCCAAAATACGCGCTTCAAAATCGGTATATTTTGAATCAGGGCGTAACATATGAAGGATATTTTCCGCAATTGATTTTCCCTTCTGGGGCGGATGAATCATAAGGCTCTTGTTTTCGTGGAAGTGAGCAAATGACTGATACCCGTAAACCGCAAGCAGCGGAAACTGTGCTATCAGATTGATGGACTGGCGCAGAACATTCTGAATAGAAATATCGTCCGCATTTTCGTCAAAAGCATAAAGAGTTAATACGCCTTTGGAGAGCGAGTTCATCATGTCTTTGCTTGGAGCGCTCATGATTGTATCGCGTACAAAGTTTTCGGGAAGAACAGTGTGAGCCTCGAGCATTTCTGCAAACTCGGCATACTCGGCTTTACTGGGCAAGTGGCCGAACAACAGAAGAAAGCATGATTCTTCAAAACCAAAGCGCTTTTCGTTTAAAAAGCCCTCAACGAGTTTTTCGATATTTATGCCGCGATAAAAGAGCTTGCCTTCGCATGGCACTAGATCGCCTTCCTGCATTACATAAGAAATAATCTCGGAAATTTCTGTAAGACCTACCAGCACACCTTTTCCGCTGATATCCCTTAAGCCGCGTTTTACTTCATACTTTAGATAGAGTTCATTGTCTATCATTCCATTGTCAAGCATGAGTTTCGAGTACTTTTCGATAAATTTGTTTTTTTGTTCGTTATTCATGCAGAAATTCTAGCATAAATTGATTAATTGGTCAAAGGTGTCAAGAGTGGCAATCAGCCGGTTTTTACATTATTTATATCTTCGGAAGAGATGCTCAGTCTGCCATCGGCCTTCCTGGAAGCAACCTTCCTGAAGTACTCAAAGTATTTTTTGTCCATTAATGCAATGTGTGACAAAACCCAGTCTTTTAAAAACCTTGTAAAAGTTGAAAGAGTAAGCCGTTTTCCAGCCTCGTAGTCTTTGATATTTTCGACTACGGCAAGAATGAAAGTTTCGTGTTCTTTTTTGTGCTCGGCATAACCTTCGAACTTGGTCGCAATCATTAATTTTTCTTCGGTGGCAAAGTGGGTTTTTACATAAGCGACCGCATCGTTAATAACCCTGTTAAAATAATTATGTTCCTGCAGATCATTCCCTGTGACATGGTTAAACATTTCGTTTACCAGGGCTACTAATTCTTTATGCTGGTCATCTATCAATTTAATCCCGCTGGAAAACTTTTCTGACCATGTAATTAATTCATTGTTTACTGCCATAAAACCCTCACTATATTGTACCAGATTATACCAAAATATAAATTTTTAAACAAGATTGAATAATTATTAAAAAATCGATACAATTTCTTCCATAGGAGCTGAAAATGGTCTTTATTTTAAAGCCCAATGTACCAAAGGAAAAGATAGACAAGTTCATTACTGAATGGGAACAAAAAGGTTTTTCTACCATATACAGTGTGGGAACTGAGCATACTGCTATCTGTTTAATTGGAAACACTATTGCTGTAGATCTGGATCATGTTGTTCAAACGAATGATATAATAGATTTTGGAAAACGTATTACCGAACAATTCAAAGCTGTAAACCGCACTGTTCACGAAGATGATACAATTGTAAAAGTTGGGGATGTGTCCATAGGCGAAGGTTTTTTTCCGGTAATTGCAGGGCCTTGTTCGGTCGAAACCCATGAACAAGTTTTGGAAATTGCCCGCAGCGTGAAACAAAGCGGAGCAAAGATTCTCCGCGGAGGAGCGTTTAAACCCAGATCTTCGCCTTATGCATTTCAGGGCAAGCAGGTTGAGGGGCTGGACATGCTGCGTCTTGCAAAAAAAGAAACCGGACTTCCGATTGTTTCGGAAATTATGAATCAGACTCAGGTTGATTTATTCGATGATGTTGATATGGTACAAATCGGCGCAAGGAATATGCAAAACTATGATTTATTAAAAGTTGTAGGCAAGTTAAAAAAACCTGTTCTTTTAAAACGCGGTCTTGCCAACACAATAGAAGAATTATTAATGAGCGCTGAATATATCGTGTCATCAGGGAATAATAATGTTATTTTATGCGAACGCGGCATCCGCACATTCGAAACATATACACGTAATACGCTGGATTTATCAGCTATCGCTGTAATTAAGCAAAAATCGCATCTGCCTGTTATTGTTGATCCAAGTCATGCTGCCGGTATCAGAAGTCTTGTTCCGCCGCTTGCAAAAGCTGCATTGGCTGTCGGCGCAGACGGTCTTATGATAGAAGCGCATAACAATCCCGCAAAAGCATTGTGCGACGGTGCTCAATCGTTGGATCTGGAACAGTTCGGCGAACTAATGAGCGAATTAAAAGTGCGTGCGGAGATAGAGAAGAAAATATTCTGATTTATTTCTCGCAGAGACGCATAGAGCGCAGAGAAGAAAAAGGGAGAAAATATGTATAAACCAGCATTGGAAGATATAAAGCAGATTGTTAAGAGCGGGCAATATGATTTGATTCCGTTAAGTACAGAAATGTACTCGGATATGGTTACGCCGATTGATGTGTTTAAAAAATTAAAAAAAATCAGCAAACATTGTTTTATTCTGGAAAGCGCAAACTCTGTCTGCGAGGATGCAAAAACATGGGGCAGGTATACATTTTTGGGATTTAATCCTTCGCTGGAGATTACCTGTAATAACGGTATAATGACTCTTACTTCTCAGTTACCCGGCAAAGAAAATAAACTTTTTAAAACAGATAACCCCAATAAATATTTACAAGAAATACTCAATCAGAATAAAAGCGTTAAACTGGATTATCTTCCGTCTTTCACAGGAGGGCTTGTCGGATACTTTGCATATGACTACGTAAAGTACTCAGAACCCCTATTAAACCTTGATAAATCACCTGATACAGCAGAAGAAGATCAATTTAACGATGTTGATTTAATGCTTTTTGATAAAGTTATCGCTTTTGATCATTACCGGCAAAAAATAATTTTAATAGTAAATATTAAAACAGATAATTTAAAAACTGAATATGAAAACGGAATAAAACAGCTTGAAGAATTAAAAAAAATAATTAATAACGGTGAACATGAACAAATGCCTATTGCAAATTTAAAATCTGATTTTAAAGCATTATTTACAGAAGACGGTTATTGCCAAATGGTAAACAGGGCAAAAGATTACATAAACAATGGAGAAATATCGCAGATTGTATTGTCCAACAGATACGAAGCTGATTTTGAAGGCAGTATTTTTGACACATTCCGTGTATTGCGGACGATTAATCCATCGCCGTATATGTTTTATTTCAGCGGCGCTAATCAGGAAATTGCCGGAGCATCGCCGGAGACACTGGTAAAACTGTTTAACGGCAAATTATCAACTTTTCCGCTTGGAGGAACACGGCGGCGCGGTGCAACAAGCGAAGAAGATACCGCTTTGGAAAAAGAATTACTTGCAGATAAAAAAGAATTATCTGAACACGATATGCTTGTAGATATTGGAAAAGAAGATTTGGGAAAGGTTAGTAAACCCGGCACAGTAAAAGTAGAAAAATATAAAACTGTTTTAAAATTTTCGCATGTTATGCACATTGGTTCTACTGTAATTGGCGAAATACGCGAAGATAAAACAGGGCTGGATGTTATTAATGCCATTCTTCCTGCAGGCACATTATCCGGCGCTCCGAAAAAACGGGCAATGCAGATAATAAATGAACAGGAAGTTTTTACAAGCACAGATGGTGAAGTTTCCAAAGTTCAATGCAAACGCGGTATTTACGGAGGCGCAATCGGCTACCTTGATTTTACAGGCAATATGGATACATGCATTGCAATCAGAATGGTATACAGAAAAAATAATAAAGTGTTTGTCAGAAGCGGCGCAGGTATTGTAGCGGAGAGCAAACCGGAATCGGAATATCAGGAATGTGTAAACAAATCAACTGCAGTAATGAATGCATTAAGATTATCAAACGGCGGTTTGGACAAGTAATTCATGAGATGGCGGAGCTGCCAGCAAGCGCTCTTACATTCTCGCCAGCTTTGCTGGATTACTGTAAAACTAACGCTTGCGGAAATTATAATAAATCTTGGACATGTCCGCCTGCATGCGGCAGTATAGAAGAACAAAAACAAAAAATACTGTCGTATGATAAACTTTTAGTTTTTACAACAAAACATAATCTGGAAGATTCTTTTGATCATAGCGGCATGTTAAAAGGAAGAGAATTTCATGCTCTTGTTACTGAAGAAATAAAAAAGAATCTGCCGGAAACACTTGTTTACGGAGCCGGAAGATGTTCCGGATGTTTAAATAATGACAATAATTATTCCTGTTTTTATCCGGAGCCATGCCCTTTTCCGGAAAAAAGAACCGGCTCTATTGAAGCTGCAGGAATAGATGTTACAGAACTAAGCAAAGCTGCCGGAATTAATTATTTTAACGGAGTTAATACCGTAACATTCTTTACAATAGTTCTGCAAAAAACTTGAATATAACCAGCAGTTATTTTCTGCCGAAAACAAATACACTAGGCATGGAAGGATCTTCCAAATGTTTTTTGGATTCTTCCAGATGATGAATAGCGCATGTATCACCCGGATCTGCACTTACAACTTTTTCGAACCGCTGGATTGCGGCGGCATAATCTTTCATGTGGAACTTTCTTACGCCGGATTCAAAAACAGTTTTGGTTTTAAGGCGCATGTTTTTTTCTTTGGAAGAAAGCGCATCCAGCATATCAAATAACCCAACAACAACATTTACGCCAGCAGCCTGAACCATGCCGATGAATCTGTAAGAGAACTCGGATTCCCGGCCGGAAAGCTGATTCATTGTATCTCTTGTTATTAGCATTCCAGAGCCTGTCTGTTTGGATAAACCTTCTACGCGGGATGCAAGATTAACATTCGGAGAAATAACAGTACTTGAAAGCCTTTCGTTCTCTCCTACAATTCCCATCATGACAGAACCTGTATGCACGCCTACGCCGATATTTATGCCGTCTACTCCAATTGTTATTCTTGTTTTCTTATCGTTAACTAGAGTTTGATATAATTCGACGCCTGCGCGTACTGCATCTATTCCATTTACAAATAATGCCATACCTGCATCGCCGATGTATTTATCTACGAAACCATTATTTTTTCTGATAATCGGCCCTGCGATACTTAAAACTTTATTTATAAAAATAAAATTCTCTCCTGCAGTCATCATCTCGGAATTTATGGAAAAATAGCGTATATCAAAAAATAATACGCTTATATCCCGCTGTACGTTATCGCCGAGTTTCATTTTGGTAATATCTGAAACACCAAGATGTTCCATAAACTGCACAGGAACAAATCTTATGGTAGATTCATTAAGCCGCGTTATGCGATCGAACTGCCCCTGAAGTTCTTCTGCCATACTGTTAAGGCCATGACTTACTTTTCCAAGTTCATCATGCGCTACATAAGATACGCGGGCAGTTCTGTCTCCGCTTGCAATTGTACCAAGCACCCTGCCGACTACAGAAAGCTGTTTTACAATAGTAGAAATTAATATACTAAGCGCAATTAAAATGATTATACATATTGCCGCTACAATAAGCGCAACTTGTCCTTTTACTTTTTCTTTGCCGATTTCGTAACCGGTCATATCAAGCCCTACTTCGAACATACCAACAATATTACCAGCACTGTTGTATACCGGCGCTTCGGCAAAAGCCCAATCGCCGTTAGACATTTCAAGAATCATTGCAACAGGCTGTCCGCTCATGAAAGTTTCGTAATCTTCTTCATCAAGAGGTTCATCCGGGCGGAACATATTCATTTCTTCGCTGGAGATAGCTACAACATATTCAAAATTATCGCCTTTAAAAACTGCCGCATAAAAGCTTCTGTTCCAGGGATCTGCATTAAACCCAACAATTTCTTTGACAAGTTCAGAAAGCCTTTTATATTCATCGCTGTGTATATCTTTAATGGAATTTATTTTTTCAAGGTCATCGCCGTTGACCAATTTTGCAGACACAACCGCAAGCGCTATCATTTCATTAAATAATGCTTCGTTAAGCCGTTCTGTCATCATGTTAAAAGTGACTGTAAACACAATTATAAATGCGACTATTAACAACGGAATAATAACAACAGACTGTTTTATAAACAGCGAAATATAGCGGTTCATTATCCCGATAAATAAAATACATAATCCAAAAACCAGCGCTAAAATTCCCAATACAAGAGCCATCTGGATAAATATTATAAATACTCTCTCACCCAGAGGAAGCAATAAATCATCATCATATATGGTAAAATCATAACCATCGTACATCCAGACAACATCGCCGAAAACGCCGGCAAATGTATTTCCATGAAAACCAAATCCCTTTAATGCAGGCAGCTCTCCCTGTTCTTTAAGCGGGGTAAAATATCCTTCGGGTACTATACGCTGTAATTCGGCGCGTTCATGATTTGTAAGACGGAATAAAGCGTTTGAACCAATATCAAAAAAAACCAGATTATCTTCTGAATCATAAAAAATATACCATGGATAAATACCGCCGTCATTTATATTCCAGTCGAACGAAGCGCGTAATTCCGGCCTGCTTCCGTTTCTAACTTCGTAAATATCTCCATCCCGCTGGACATATGCAAAGTTCAGCATATCTTTTAAAACAAGCTGTGCTATTAAAAAATCCGCAGTTATACCATCAGAAAAAACAGATGTTCTGAATTCATCACGGTAGGTATCGTATTGGTAGAGGGTTACCCTAGCACGCTCTGTCTGTGAAAAAGACAGAATTCCGTTCTCGTATCTGAATGAACCAAATTGATAAAATAAACGCGGATTGACAAAAGGATCTATGCCCGCTTCTCCTTCATAATCTATTACAAGGATATCTTTAACAAAATTACCGCGGTTATCATACTTTCTGATAATATCCCGCTTTGTAAGCAGAGCATCGTACTCTGCTTCTATTGCATACACATATAAATTTCCCGAACTATCGATAACTGCGTCTACAATTCTGATGTACTCTTTGAACATATCTACTGTAATTGTGTAATGTATGGCTCCATCCGGCTGCATGCAAATAAGACGAAACGAACCGCTGTCTATAACATATAAATTACCGTCTCTTTCGAATTTTGCCATAGCCGGAGCGGTAAAAGTTGTCGTTTGCTGGAACGGTTTTTTGTTAAAGATATTAAGATTAAAAAGGCAAAGTGTTCCCAATAAGACAAAAACAGCCATACAAATGGCAAAAATCATCCACAATGTGGTTCTTTTCATATTTTATATCATTAGAATAATAACGGGGAAATGTCAATATCATAAAAAAAATAATATTAATTTTAGCAATACTATTGTATAATAATGACAAATAATCATGGGAGCAGAATATGCCGGAACATAGTGAGATTTTTAATGAAATATCGGAACTTCTTCAGAAGGGGAAAGCCAGAGATATTGTGGGTTCTGTACAAAAAGCGCTGGACGCAGGAGCGCAGCCTGCTGATATTCTGCAAAATGCGCTAATGGAAGGAATGAATATAATAGGCGGAAAATTTAAACGAAACGAAGTTTTCGTACCGGAGGTTTTAATCGCTGCCCGCGCGATGAATAAAGCAGCAGAAACTCTAAAACCTGCTCTTGCCAAAGCCGGCGTTCAGCCTGTTGGAAAAGCCATTATTTGCACTGTAAAAGGCGATCAGCATGATATTGGAAAAAATCTTGTTAAGATGATGATAGAAGGCAAAGGTATAGAAGTTGAGGATCTTGGCGTGGATTGCGATACACTGCATGTTATAGAAAAAGTGAAAGAAGGAAACGCAAAGGTATTGTGCCTTTCTGCGCTGCTTACAACTACAATGTCTGTTCAGAAAGAAGTTATCGATGCTTTAAAAGAAGCCGGTGTGCGTGATAAGGTAAAAGTAATGGTTGGAGGTGCTCCTGTTACCCAGGGGTTTGCAGATGAAATAGGCGCCGATGCTTACACCCCTGATGCAGCTACAGCTGCAGAAGTTTGCCGCGGGTTTTATGCATAAGAATGATCCATATATTCAAGACGACCCTGGAGCCGGACTCCAGAGAAAAACCGTTTATGAATTTGATATAAAAAATAATTTTGACAAATGGAAACCGTGGCGTACAAATGACGGGCGGATTCTGCCAAGCAGTTACAACAGCTTTAACCTGATAGAAAATCCTTTTGGATTCGGCAATTTGATTCTTCTTACAACTTTTTTTGATCCGGATTCTACAAAACGATCATTCGGCGGATTCGGAATGAGAGCACCTATCGAACCGGCTCTGCCTGTTAATTTTGAAACATATGTCGAGTTCGATTTTTATTATTCCAAAGATGCTGCAGATCAATATATGAGATTTGAGGTCTGGTCTACAAGTTCAGGAGGCGAGGGAGCTCAAGCTAATGGCGGTTCCAGCGGAACAAACAGAACGCCAATTTATATCCGGACTCAGGAACTGGAAGGGGTTAATACATATAACATTCATTTCAGGTGCGGTTATTATAAAGAAGAAACATGGTATAAAAAAACCATCAGCGCGGCAATTCCCGTAACAGGCGAAAATTGGGAGTTTTTAAATATCGATCTTCATACAGAAACAGACACAAAGGTAAACGGCGGTCTTCTCATGATCGGTAATATCAGAATTACAGAAAAGGATCCAAACGGAGTGCCTATACCAGATGTTATAAATGAAAAATTATTTTCGGATGTACCGCCTTTAAAAGGAAAGTACAATCCAGATAACGGATATTTTCTGATAGGTACTGACGGAGCAGAAACAATAAATCCTGAAACAATAGGCGGTTATCACTTTGACCTTTTTGTATCTCACAGAAATTTAAAACCTGAAAAGCATTTAAGGCCGCCTCAATGGCTAAAAGACGAATACCCGGATTTTGTTTTTAAATATGACAGCGAAGGGCCGGAATGGGATCTTCCAACGGATTATTATCTGAATATCAGAGCTGCCGGTAATTATAAACTGCACGGGCACTGCCTTGCCTGGCATAATCAATCGCCTCAGTGGATGAACCAGATAATTCCCGAAAATATTACATCCATACAATGGAACTCCAACGGACTTTTTTATTCTAACGGTCATTTTGCATCCAAACCTTTTGTAAAAGTAAAAAAAGAAACCGCGCGAAGAATTCATTTTAATCACATTATTTATGAAATGCGCCATTTTATGACTTGTGATACCAGATACAATTCAAGCAAAGAACGCGGCATTATTCCGTTCCATTCATTTGATGTAGTTAATTCGGAAATACATGAAAGCCGGCATAGTTTTCTGTTCCAGAAAAATCCAAATGAATGGAAAACATCGCTAAAACATGTTTCCTGGTTAATGGCAATGACAGATAACGATTACAGCGATATCCGGCAGCATTATATTTATCTGCTTTTTAAATATGCCCATATTGCTGTTCCAAACGCCGAAATGGCAAAAAAATATAAAGAAAACTTTATTAATCCGGATATAATTCCCGGATACATGAAACTGGATAATCATGATAATAACGGCAGCATTGATGAATATATAAACGAAGAACCTCCTGTTTTAATTTATAATGATTACGAAGTTATATCTTACTCTAAAGCAAAGGTAATTTATAACATGATCAAAGAATTAAACGCTGTTTGGAAAACAGATCCTCTTTACGACGGCAGAAATCTTATTGAATGTATCGGCATACAGGGGCATGAAACAGTCAGCCCTGTTTTAGCCACTTATAACCATCAGGCTGTATCCTTGTTTGCAGAACTTATTGACGAAGAATTGCTCGATTCAATTTGTTTTTCTGAAATTGATATGAGACAGCCGTATTCAGCGCCGGGCGGAAGAGCTCTTGCGCCCGCTATTTTAAATCAGAAACAAGCGGATGTTATCGGATATCAATATGCTTTGCTTTTTAAAATATTCGAAAAATACAGAAAATACATTGACCATGTAATTCTCTGGAATCAATACGGCGCGGGCTGGCAAAACAGTTATGTGTTATTCGATCATGAAAAGAAAGCAAGTAAGGCGTATTATGCTGCAATGGATCCGGACAAGTACATCCAGGGGCATTCATATCTGGAATGTTATTTTTCCGGTGAATACGAAAAAATTAAAACTCCATGTTATACAAAAAGGCAGCAGTAAAATATTTATCATTTGCCAGGTCTGCAGTTTCTGCACAGGAAATAATTTTGCGGCATAACTGCAGGAAATCCGGAGTATTTAAACATTTTACAGCGCCTTTTAAACTTGTATTGCCGCAAACTTCTGTTTTTATTCCGGAACTGTCCGTAAATTCCTGCGGTAAAAGCCCTGAATTAACAGCGTTATCAAGATTAATATGAAACCCTATTCCTCCGGCAATATATACCGTGCCTGTATTTTTAAGATTAAAACCTGAAATTTTACAAATTGTTTTGATTCCGGAAATTATTGCGCTCTTTGCCAATTGAAACTGCCGCACATCTTTTTGAGTGATAAAACCGCTGTTCCCTATTACTGGATAACCAGTTTCGGCATATTCACCTGTTAACGCACCGGTTTTATCAATTGCACCCCTGTATTTCATTTCTGCAATTACATTAATAAAATCTGAAGCATTTAAACCGCAGGAGATTCCGGTTTCTTCGAAGCAGGGGCCTGCGGCAGTTGAACAGCAAAACAAACGTTTTTCCTTTTCTTTCCAAACTGCAATTTCGCCGTTGGTTCCTATATCAATAAAAATTGAATCTTCTTTTTTATTTATAAAATCAACAACAGTTAAACCTGCTGTTATATCCGCGCCGATAAAAGCAGAAATCGCAGGTAATAAAATAATATTTTCTGCAGAAAGTGAAAGTTCTTTGCCGGGGAAAAACTTCTCTTGCAGAAATACAGGTGTGTAAGGAGAAACTCCCATACCAGAGGGATCAATATTGCAGAAAATATGAAGCATTACAGTATTTCCGCTTACTATACATTTGCTGATAGAAGAAAGATTGTATTTTTTTAAAAAGTATAACAATATATTCTCTATCTGGCTGTTAACAATAGAAAACAATTCATTTAATTTGCCGTTTTGCGCTGCGCTTATCCGGCTCATTATATCTGCGCCAAAACAACGTTGATTATTTAAAGCAGAAAATGTCTCCAGTATTATACCTGTATCCAAATCGACAAGCTGCGCCTGTATAGTAGTTGTACCAATATCTATCGCTATACCTGTCATAACGCCCTTAAAATACACTGCATAAAATTATTTGTCAATATAACTAATTTTAACAGCTTGTATAAATAATTTTATAACTATATAATAAAAAAATGACACCAAAAGAAGCATTAAACCGCCTGCTAGAAGGAAACATACGTTACGCCGAATGTAAACAAACTCAAGTTTGCATCACACAGGAATTGCGTACAGACCTTTTTGTTAACGGTCAATTTCCCTATGCCGCAATTGTCGGCTGTTCGGATTCACGCGTGCCTGCGGAACTTATTTTTGATGCCGGTGCCGGTGAATTATTTATTATTCGTACTGCCGGAAATATAATAGGTCCTACACAGATGGGTTCGCTTGAATATGCCGTGTTAAATTTAAAAACACCTTTAGTTGTTGTTTTGGGTCACCAGCATTGCGGCGCTGTAAAAGCGGCAACAACCAATGGCGAGTTTAGCCCTTCTTTGGGAGCAGTAATAGACGAAATAAGATGCTGTGCCCCAAATGTTATCGGCAGTAATCCTGAAATCATAGAAGATGAAAACATCCGGTATGTTTTAGCAAAGATTGCGGCAAATCCTTCCATTTCTAAAGCTGTTTCCGAAGGATCGGTACATTTAGCTGCCGCAAAATATTCACTGGAAACCGGAATTGTAAGTTTTTTTTAATTGATAATATCTCTCCATTAATATATAATCTAAGCCATGAAGCGGAACATGCGCGAGTGGCTTAATGAACAAAGAGATGTTAGCGAAAAAAAAGCTCTGCCGGTTTTATCTTTCCCATGCATTCAGCTTATGGGTGTTTCCGTAAAAGAATTAATCTCCAACAGCGAAACTCAGGCTAAAGGCATTAAATTAATTGCAGACAAATGTGACTGCGCCGCTTCTGTAAGCCTTATGGATCTTTCTCTGGAAGCAGAATGTTTCGGCGCTGAAATAAAATTTTCTGATGACGAAGTTCCCACTGTTACAGGTTGTATTGTAACAGACATGGAAAGCGCAGATAAATTGATTGTTCCGCCTATCGGCGCAGGAAGAACTTCTATATACTTACAGGCAGCCGAAAAAGCTGCAGCAATGATAACTGATAGGCCTTTTTTAGGCGGAGTTATCGGCCCATTTTCACTAGCGAGCCGCCTTACCGGCGTTTCAGAATCGATGGTTTTCTGTTACGAAGAGCCAGAATTAATGCATATAGTGCTTTCTAAAGCTGCAGCTTTTTTAATTTCCTATATAAACGAATATAAAAAAGCCGGAGTTAATGGAATTATTATGGCAGAACCTGTTACAGGAATGCTGTCGCCGGATTTAGCCAAAGAATTTTCTGAACCCTATGTAAGAAAAATAAACGAAGCTGTAAAAGATGAATCTTTTATTGTTATTTATCATAACTGCGGAAACTCAACTATTCAAATGATAGATTCCATACTTGCAACAAAATCGGATGCTTTCCATTTCGGCAATGCAATTAATATGGCGGAAATGATGAAACTTATTCCTGAACATATTATAGCAATGGGGAATATTTCTCCTGCCGAACAATTCAGGGGCGGAACGCCTGAATCTATTAGAAAGGTTACACTGGAACTTTTATCGGAATGCAGTAAATATCCCAATTTTATTATTTCATCAGGATGCGATATACCTCCCTTATCATCATGGGATAATATAAATGCATTTTTTGCTTCTGTAAAAGAGTTTTATATAAATCAGGAAAAACAATGAATGTATTCAAAAACGGAAAAATTAAATCCTTATTGCCGTTCTTTTTACTGGCAATAGCTGTTATTATTGTTTTTAAAATAATATCCGAAATTGGCTTTTTTGCAGGTTTAGTAAAAAATATTTGGAGTATTGTAACTCCCTTTTTCTACGGGTTCCTGCTGGCATATATTATTAATATACCATACAGCGGCATTAAAGCACAATTAAAAAAAACAAAAATAAAGTTCATAAATAAAAGAAGAAAATTATTCAGCATTATTATAACCATAATGTTTTTTTCCCTGATAATTTTTTCTATAATATACTTTATTGTTCCATACATATTTAACAGTATTTCATATTTTATAACAAACCTCCCTTCTTATTATGAAAGAGTGCGTTTGGCTGTCGATTATATCAATAGTCTTGGTTTACCCAATATACACATCAGCACAGAAAGTATAATGTTAATGCTTCAGGAAATATTCCAAAATATAAGCGTAGACAATTTTTCATCGACAATAAATGCGGTATTCGGCGTATCGTCCGCTATTTTTACAGGATTTCTGGCATTTATTTCATCTATTTATATCCTGGCAGAAAAAGAAAAATTTAAAATATTTATCCGGAGAGTCATTTCTGTTTTTGCAACTGCAGATATAAGCGATGTTATATTAAAATATACAGGCAGATTAAACAGTAACTTTAAGCGTTACATTCATATTCAAACGATAGACGGATGTATACTTGGCACAATAGTAACCATCGAACTGCTTATTTTGCGCTCGCCTTATGCTCTCTTTTTGGGAATAATGCTTGGTATTGTAAATTATATTCCTTATTTTGGTTCGATCTTCGGCACTTTTTTTGTTGTAATTATTGTTGCATTTACCCAGGGAATTACAGTTGCGGCGATAGCTATTATTATACTTTTAATTACACAGCAGATTGACGGAAACATTATTCAGCCAAGATTGATGGGCGGATCTTTTTCGTTAAGCCCGTT
The DNA here is from genome assembly GCA_009785215.1 of Treponema sp. Classification (GTDB taxonomy): domain Bacteria; phylum Spirochaetota; class Spirochaetia; order Treponematales; family Breznakiellaceae; genus WQXQ01. The sequence continues at coordinate 17,362 of WQWU01000005.1, forward strand.
ATTAATAATTATCAGCATAACTATAGGAGGAGCTGCAGCTGGAATTTTCGGAATGATTGCGGCAATACCAATAGTAGCGGTTTTAAAAGATATACTGGAAAACTTTATTAATTACCATGAACAGAAAAAACAGAGTATAAAACATTTAAACGAACCATAAGCTGTTAATTCTTGATAATTGTTTTAAATATGATATAATAAAACCCTGAATAAAAATGAATTTTGTAACCATAGACTTTGAAACTGCTAAATACTCACAGGAAAGCGCCTGCTCTGTAGGGCTTGTAAAATACATAGAAGGAACGGCGGTTGACACTTATTATTCATTAATAAGGCCTCCAAGTTTGTATATACGCCCCGATTTTACAGAAATTCACGGTTTAACCGCAGAAGATGTAAAAGACGCTCCAAGATTTTCAGAAATATGGAACAGTGATATAAAAACTTTTATAAAAGGCTTTCCGCTTGCAGCGCATAATGCTTCATTTGACATGGGTGTATTAAAAGCAGTACTTGAATGGTATGAACTTCCGCTTCCTGATATTTCTTATTTTTGCACATGCAAACTTTCCCGCAGAACCTGGTCTGGTTTAAGATCGCACGCGCTTACTGCTTTGGCAAGAAATTTCGGTATAATTTACGAAGCGCATAATGCTCTTGACGATGCCATGACCTGCGGCAAATTGGTAATAATGTCAGCGGAAAAACACGGCACATCAAGCGTAGAAGAACTGCTTAATATAACAGATTTAAAAATGAACGTATTTTAACCTGCAGCACCATATTCTGCTTCAAAGAGAAGTAACCTTTCATTTCCATTTTCATCCGTATATTTTATTTTTAACTTTGGCGTTGACGGGCTTAAAATCTTTTTCCACCATTTTTTTTCTGTAATATAATCGGATGAAATTATTTTATCCTGCGGTAAAAAAATAGTTTTTTCTTTTGGTATATCTGTTCTTGCAAAACTTGTTAATGCATCAATCCAGGTATGCTGGGGAAAATGATGAAAACGAAATCCGCCCGAAGTAGTAATTAATAAACCCCAGATACCGCCCCACTTTTTTTGATCAAATTCATCCCAGCCGCAGATATATTTTCCCAAACCGCGCGCCAAAATTTTTTCGCCTGTTTTTTCTTCGTATTCCTGCCAGAATACTTCTGAAGACTTTTCTTCTTTTCTGAATAACATTAACCTACCGTCCTTGTAACAGCTACATCTATTCCTTCGCCGTTCCAGTTAGAGATTATTATATCACCAGTTTTAACAGGAAGTTTAACCTGCACTTTGTAAATATCTTTCAGTAATAAAGGAATCTTTTCCCGCAGACACGGAGTAACTGTCTTTACAGGCACTCTGCGAATAGATACTGCTGTTCCTTTTTTATCAAACTGGCGCTCGTCAATTTGTACAGTTGCGGTAACTACACGTTTAGGCGCGCGAATTTCTTCCAACGCATAATCTAAACCGCGCTGGCAGCCATTTCCGGTTACAGATATGTTTTCCAAATCATTCTTATTGTCAACTTCCAGGGAACATCCAATTGGGCAGACAATACAAGTAATATTAAGCATAAAACCTCATTTAATATTAAACTCCAAAACAGAACTGGAATTGAATTTTTTTCCTTCAAAATCCTTTGGACCAAGTTTAAAACTGATCATTTCCGAAGGCTGAACAAAACGCTCTTTTTTACTGTGAATAACCTGACCATCGAGGCACACTTCAAGAACAGCATCGTTTTGAACAACCATGGAACGCATATAAACTGTATTTTCTTTATCTGGAGCAATCCGCGCAGGGTTTACATAACGCACATGAAAACCAGCTTTGGCAGAAATCTGAAGCGATGGACGCTCTCCTCTGAGCCATCCTGCAGCATAACAGCCTGCGCGTCTGCTTTCTTCGCAAACCCAGTCTACAAGATCATGAACATGCAAAACATTACCGCAGGCAAAAACACCTTCCATATTGGTCATTAAATTAGAATCTGTCAAAGGACCGTTTGTTACTGAATTTAATTGTATACCTGCGGAGCGTGATAATTCATTTTCCGGAACAAGACCCACAGATAACAGAACAGTATCGCAGTTTATGCGGAATTTTTTTTCCGGTACAAGAAGACCGTTTTCCATCGGAGTAATTTCTATTCCTTCTACACGATCATTGCCGAAAATATTTGTGGTTTGCGAAGAAAGATAAAGGGGTATATCAAAATCATTTAAACACTGAACAATATTGCGCGTCAGCCCTGCAGGATACGGCATTATTTCCACTACAGCTTTAACCTTACAGCCAACCCAGCTTAAGCGTCTTGCCATAATTAGTCCAATGTCTCCAGAACCAATAACAGCAATTTCTTTGCCGGGAATGTATCCTTCTATATTTACAAGACGCTGTGCGAGACCAGCCGTATAAACTCCTGCAGGGCGTGCGCCTGGTATGCGGATATTGCCGCGGTTTCTTTCACGGCAGCCCATGGCAAGAAGAACAGCGCGGCAGGTAATTTTCATAACTCCGGCAGGAGAAATGCAGAAAATCTCTTTTTCTGCTGAGTCTTCTGCAGGATTAAAGCGGATAACTGTTGTATTTAAATAAACAGATATATTATTTTTATTTACCTGTTCAATAAAGCGTTCTGCAAATTCCGGCCCTGTAAGCTCCTCTTTAAATTCATGAAGGCCAAATCCATTATGAATACATTGCATTAAAATTCCGCCAAGATGGTCTTCCCTTTCTATTATGGCGCACGAAAAACCTTCGGTATTTAATTCAAGCGCAGCAGCCATTCCTGCGGCTCCTCCGCCAATAACAACTGCATCGTATATTTTATTCATAGAAAACCTTCCAATACACGGCTACTACCGCCATGTTTTGTAATCTCATTCATTGGAAGACCGGTTTCCCTCATAATAATCTTGATTATTTTATAAGTACAAAAACCTCCCTGACAGCGCCCCATCTGTGCACGGGTAAAATATTTAATTCCATCTAAAGTTGTATGTCCAAGTTTTACAGCCTGAACAATTTCCGCCTCACTTACATTTTCACAGCGGCAGACAATATTGCCCCATTTTGAATCGCTTGTTATTAACTTATCCAGTTCTTCCAATTTTAGCTTAACAACGTTAATAAATTCCCTGACACAGGAATGATCCTCTGCAGCAGGATTCCAATGAGATTTTTCTGTCAGCTGCAAACCAATATCTACAAGTATATTTTTAACATATTCGGCAATTGCAGGCGAAGCTGTAAGCCCGGGGCTTTGAATACCTGCTGCCTGTACAAATGCCGGAGCTTTTGCAGAAGCTTTAATATAAAAATCATCCTGTAAATACTCTTTATCTTCCGGCAGCGAAGAAAGACAGGGGCGCAAACCGGCAAAAGAAGTAATAACATCATTTTGACTAAGAGCTGGTATCATGGTTTTTCCTGAAATAAGTATCTGCTCCAGTCTCTGCGTTGTTGTAGAAAAATCATCTTTGTTTTCGGCTGCATCGGCGGTAGGACCGACAAGCACAGTGCCTTCTACTGTTGGAATAACAAGCATTCCTTTGGAAACTGCGGTTGGAACAGGAAAAACCACTCTGGAAGGACAGGCATTGGTTAATCTATCCAATAAATAATACTCGCCTTTTCTTCCGGTAATTTTAAATTCTTCTGCGCCGAATATTTTTGATACTTCATCTGCAAAAAGACCTGCTGCATTTACTGCATAACGTGTTTTGATTTTCCTGCCGTCTTCTGCTGTAACGATCCAGTGATTTGCTGTTATATCCCGCTTAACTTCGTTTACCTTAAAATTAAGAAATAACTCAGCTCCATTTTTACAGGCAGACTCTACAAGCGCAAAAACAAAACGGTAAGGTTCAATTATTCCTCCGCCAGGAGCATATAAGCCGCCTACTACATCATCTGAAAGTTTCGGTTCCAGTTCAAGCATTCTTTGACGCGAACAAAGTTCTATACCTATAACTTCGTTTTCCATTCCCTGCAAGTACAAGTGTTCTACTACTTTCATTTCATCATGATGAAGGGCTGCAACAATTATACCGCATCTGCGAAACGGAAAATTCAATTCGCGCCGAAGCTGATCAAACATCAGGCTCCCCTGCATTTCCAGCCGCGCTTTTAAATATTTTTTATTATGATGAAAACCGCCGTGAATTATCCCGGAGTTTGCTTTGGAAGTTCCAAATGATACATCGGATGCCTTTTCCAAAACAGCAAGTTTTATGTTATAGGCAGAAAGTCTTCTGGCGATATTCGCTCCCGAAACTCCGCAGCCAATAACGGCAACATCATATTCCATACAAATATCATATAGTCAAAATCGAAATAATTCCATATAATTAAACCATGAAACTACCAAGAAAAAGACTTTTTATCAGCAATAAGACCGATGAAAAAGAACGGGAAAAATTAATCAAACTGGCAGTAGAAAATGAATGCAATACCATTGTTTTTTCGCTGGATGATATAGTTTTTAAAAACAAAAAACCTCTTAAATATATTAAACTGGCAAAACATTACGCCTTAAACATAGAAGCCGGAGGAAGAGACTTTCATCTTTTACTTCCAAAATGGCTGTTCTTTTTTAACCCTGGGCTTTTTCGCATGGAACAGGGAAAACGAATACAGTTTTGTCATTTTTGCCCAACCAATCCCAAAACAATATCAATAATTGCCAAACGCGCAAAAAAACTTTTTACACGCGCCGCAAAAACAGTAACCGATCCCAGAATTTTTCATCTATTGCCGGAAGAAAGTTATGAAAATACCTGGTGTCAATGCCCTGCCTGCCGCGCCTTCCGCCCTGCAGAACAGTATATAATTACTGTTAATGCTGCAGCAGATGAACTTCTTAAAATTGACCCGCAGGCAAAACTTGTATACATTGACTTTGACACAGAACCGGAAGCGGCGCGTGTAAAACCAAGAGGAAATACAATTATCAACGTTTAAGTTTTACTTATTTTGATTCCTGTTATCTGCGCCGTCGCGATAACAATATTAACCGCAATAAGCTGGCAATCGCAGTAAGTGCAGAAGCTACATAAGTTAAAGCAGCGGCGGTTAACACTTTTTTTGCGCCTCTTAACTCCTGTTCCGATAAAATATTATTAGAGCGAAGAAGCGCCAGAGCCCTATTGGATGCATTAAACTCAACAGGCAAAGTAACCAGATAAAAAAGAACCGCGCCGCTAAAAAGAAGAATGCCGATATTAAATAACATCTGCGAAAAAGTATTATAACTTGGATGACCTGTCAAAAAAATTCCTGCTATAGCAAGTATCGGGCCTAATCTTGAACCAATGTTAGCGACAGGTACAAGTGTGCTTCGCATAACAAGAGGACTCCAGCGCGTTGCATGCTGAATTGCATGTCCTGCTTCATGAGCCGCTACGCCGATAGCAGCTATCGAGGTTGAGCCATAAACAGGATCGGACAGGCGAAGTTTTTTATCCATCGGCGAATAATGATCTGTAAGAGTGCCTCCGACCGCTTCTATTTTTACATCTCTTATATTATTTGATTTTAATAAAATAGCCGCCGCATCTACACCGGTAATTTTTCTGGAACTTGAAATTCTTGAATATTTGGCAAAGGTAGATTTAACCATAAACTGCGCCCATAAAGAAAGTAAAAGTGTTGGAAGAACCAGCAAAATATAAAGATCATCAAAAAACATCGGCATGAACATAAACTTCTCCTAAAATTATAATTTTTCCGCAGGCGGACTTCGCCTTACAGTATAATCCATTTTTGCAGGTACTGGAATATCACTGCTTCTTGCCGCACGGGAAAGCATTTCTTTTTGAACACGGAAAGGTTTCTCTCCCTTAACAGGTGTCAACAGCGTCCATTTACATTCATTATCAAGGACAGAAGCCTGGCAATTATCGCGAAAGTAATCGCCCAGAATTTCGATTATTTCAAAGCGCAGTTTTTCGTCCAGAACAGGAAATAGAATTTCTACGCGTTTTTCCAAATTACGAAGCATCCAGTCTGCGCTTGCCAGATAAAGTTCTTCTGCGCCGCCATTGGAAAAGTAATAGATTCTTGAATGTTCAAGATAATGATCTATTACGCTGATAACGCGGATATTTTCGGAAATGCCGGATACACCCGGAATTAATGTACAGATTCCGCGGACACATAAAAATATTTTTACTCCTGCCTGCGATGCCTCATAAAGCGCTTTTACAATGTCTATATCTGTAAGCGAATTCATTTTTGCCATAATCTTTGCAGGATATTTGTGCCTTGCCCTGTTTGCTTCCCTCTCGATTAATTCCAGGAAACGCCGTTTTAAACCAGACGGCGCAATTGTGAGCCTGTTCATCCTCTGCACTGTAGAATATCCGGTAAGCATATTAAAAATTAAACCTGCATCATAAGCGATGTCTTCGCGGCTGGTAAAAAGACAGATGTCTTCGTAGTATTTTGCAGTTCTGTCATTGTAATTGCCGGTAGAAAGATGCACATAACGTTTTACCTGATCATTTTCCCTTCTTAAAACAAGCGATATTTTTGAGTGAATTTTTAAATGCGAAAGTCCGTAAACGACAATAACTCCGGCTTTTTCCAGCCTGTTTGCCCATGAAATATTCCGTTCTTCATCAAAACGCGCTTTTACTTCGACAACTGCCGTTACCTGTTTGCCGTTCAGGGCAGCCTGCTCCAATGCTCTAACTACAGGCGAAAATGCCGACGAACTGGAATGTAAACCTATTCCGGGAATTGCGCCGCCAGTTCTGTAAAGCGCAGTTCTTATGGAAATAACCTGCGGATCAACTGCAGCTTCCTGAAAAAATCTAATTACAGGCGAGAAAGAATGATACGGCATATGCAGTAATACATCGCCATGACTAATTTGATCAAAAACCGGTATTTCTTCGCTGAAGTCTGCAGATTTATGAATCTTCCACGGTTTTTCTGCAAGGTCTTCCAGGCCTGCAACGTTAATTAATTCAACCAAATCGGCAGGATTAATAGGTCCATCTACTTCATAAAGATAATCACTTGCAAGGCGGAACTCTTCAGATTCAACAGGTATTACAAGCGAATAACGTTTGGCAAGTTCATCTCTTAAAATACAACTGCCAGGCGAATAAACCATTCGTATTACTTCTGCCCTTTCCCTATTTTCCAAAACCTGTACCATTGCTTCGATATAATCTTCATCCCTCTGTTCATCAACATTAAAATCGGCATCTCTGTTTATTTTAAACATCATGCTTTCTTTAACCTTGTAACCGGGGAAAAGATAGGCTCCCCACGTAACAATAACATCTTCCAATAAAGCAAACTGAAGTTTTTTATTTTCGCCTGCTTCTGCAGCGCTGGAATCATTATCAAAATCCGGAAGCCAGATAAACCTGTTTAAAACACCAGGCAGTGGAACAACAACTTTAAATTCTTTTTGAGCTTCGCTGTCAGAATTATTCGATGTATCCTGGCTTTCCGGCTCCAAAACAAACGCTGCATTTAAAGAACGGCTTTCTATAAACGGCATTTGCTTTCCTTCTTCTATCCTGAGCGGCGTCAAAACCGGATATATCTGCCCGGCAAAAAAAGAATCAAGAAAATCCAGCTGCGGCACTGACCATGAATCAGGACGCAGAAGAGACAACCCGTTTTTTGCAAGTCCGGGAAATATTTCCTGACGCAGACATTCATACTGCCTGTTTATAACAGAATGAACTTTTTCTGAAATAATTTTTAACTGCTGTTCCGGTGTTATACCGGAAGGATCTATTGCTTTTCCCGGCTCTGTTTTAACCAATCGTTTTAATGCAGCAACCCTAACCATAAAAAATTCATCAAAGTTGGTGGATACAATCGAAAGAAACCTAAGCCTTTCAAGAAGAGGTTTTTCCGGACGCAGCCCTTCCCTCATTACACGTTCATTAAAATCTACCCAGGAGATATCTCTGCTTAAATAAGGAAATGCCTGTTCTTTATCATTTTTTTCATTACTCATTTAAAACACAACTCCTAACTTAATATAACTTTATAGCCAAATACATCCTGAAACATTCCGCCTTTTTCTTCCAAACCCATTAATTCCAGAGAAAGATCATAAACTTTGTCTACATGAAGAACAACAGTTTCCAGGCGGCGCTCTACAGTAATTTTTTTTATTTGCTGTGTATGACCGCGATCCAAAGCGTCTGCAACCCTTAGAATCGATGCCATTTTAAGAACAAGCACACGTTCTTCGCGCTGAAGCTTCATAAACTCAATATCCGACTGCGACGGAGGATCGCCGCGGTGACAATTTATTACGTTTGCAATAATATCAATTTCATCCTTATGAAGTCCGAATATTTCCGAGTTTGCAACAATGTACTGCCCGTGTTTCTGATGCCCGGAAGCTTTAATATAAGTGCCGACATCATGTAAAACTGCACTTATTTCCAGCATGATGCGATGCCGCCTGTTCATGCCATGCTCTTTTATTAAGGCGTCAAAAATTGTCATACAGTGATTTGCAACATGGCGTCCATGTGCTTCATCAAAATGATATTTGCGTCCAAGGTTTACAGCAGATGCAATAATCTGTGAAAAGAACTCATTCTGCAAGGCTGGATCAACGCCTGAAGCAAGGTCTACAAGATACCCATCGCGGATTGTAACAAGCGGAACAGCAATGCTTGCAGCTCCTGTCCGTTCAAGAAAAAGTTTTAAAACCAAAAGTCCAGGTATGAGTCCTTCTGCATCAGTATATGTTATGCCAAACTTAAAAATGCAGTCTTCTATGCTGTAACTGCGTATTTTTTCTACAAACTTAATAAATTCATTGCGTTCTATAATGCGGCAGTTTGTATTTAATTCCTTTCCAACCCTGTCTGCAACAAGACGCGCATCTGCACCTGCAGCAACCATTGTCCGGACATGGGCAAGATCCATTTCCATATTCAGCATGCCCAATGTATTCCTGATATTTTCATTTAAATAACGTTCAAAAAAAATCCCCGCGCCAAATCCATGGCGTGAATGCTGATCTATTATAATCGTTCCCATTTTTAAACTGTGAGCTGCAACCATCTGTCCGCGGCGTAAAAGCATAATTTCTGTAGAACCGCCGCCAATTTCGATAATCATGGAATTGGCACGCCAGAACAACGGAAGATCCTGCTTTAAAGCAAACCGCACCGCCAGATACATCAATCTGTTTTCTTCTATACCTTCTACGATAATCAGTTTAAAACCTATTTCCTGCAAAACACGATCAATAAAAACATCTCTATTACGCGCAACTCGAAGAGCGCTTGTAGCAATTACATGAATGTTATCATCTGTTATTCCCCATCCCGATAATAATTCACGGTAATTCTGCAAAACAGAAAGGCACTCCAGCATCGATTCTCTGGAAAGAACACCGGATGTAAAAACATCACGCCCCAGAGCAGCAGGACGCACGGCGCGATCCAATACCTGCCAGCCGCCGTTGGAATATATTTCTGCAACATGAAGCCTGATGCCTGTTGAGCCGATTTCAATAATTGCAGTTAAAGTCGTGGTCATTCTTATAGTTTATCAATAAGTATAGAACATTTACCAGAGGGAATAGGCAGGGTTTTTTCCTTTACGCCGAGAATATTAATGGTAAAGTAATAAAGTTTTTCGCTTTCCATTTGAATTTCCCAGCCCCTTCCGCTTTTATTGGAAAGAATTGTAATCATATTATTTTTTAAAGATAAATTTTCTACACCCATAATTTCCAGGCTTGGAATAACCCAGTCTACAGTTTTACGCGGAAGAGAAATGGACAATCCTACAATATTTTCGATTGTAAGGCAAATTGTAGAAAGCGCATCATAGGTAAGATACTGTGCTCTTGGGAAGTTATTTTTACCCGGCCATTTTGCAGGCCCTTCTTTTAGCGGCAGATAAGCTTCCCAAAGGTTTCCTCTGTTATGATTTCCATCAGGGCTCATGGAGTCCAGCATAAAATATACATGTCTTATTGCACACTCTCTGGCTAAATCCCATCTTTGATAACGTTCAAGCCCTTTAATTACCATAAAAGTCAGATAAGGAAAAACCGAACCTCTGAACCCACGGCCGGATTCATCAAAATCTTTTTCTGAAACAGAAACAGAAGGAAAAGGATGCGGCGTTCCAAAATATTTTGGGTCTGACAGCTTTTCTATTAAACGTTCTGCTTTTTCCCCGTTTGGAATTTCTGCCAAAAGCGGCCAGTAACCTGCTATCGTTTTGATTGGAATTTGCTTTTCGTTTTTATTAATGTCGTAATAAAAGCCATCTGTAACGCTGTACATTAAAGAATTAATTCTGGTTTTTAGGGAAAAATACTGACGTTTATACTGAAAACTGGTTTCTTTATCATTTAATATATCTGCAAGAGCGGACATATAAAGCATATTGATTGCCATCATTGTATTAAAATCCATGGTATAATATGCATCTCCACGCGGCACATTCCCCATTCCTGTTGCACAAAGGGGCGTTTTATACAAACCATTGGGCTTTTTATAAACTGAATCTATCCAGGTTGAGTATTTGCACAGAATAGAAAGCACATCTTTAACTCGTTTTTTATTGCCAGACTTATGGTAGATATTGTGTTCTGCCCATGCAAAAAGAGGCATTCCAAGCCCTTCCGGGTTCTCTTTGTCAAAAACCGGCGTGCCTGTTGTTGTATCATATGCGCATCTAATAGCGCCATTTGGCTCCTGACGGCTGTAAAACAGATCTAATGTTGGATGAGCCTGGAAAATTCTATTGGAATACACCAGAAAAAACGAGGAAAGTATAGCATCGGCCTGGGTAACTACCTGAGATTCGGGGTAAGAGAAGAATTTTCCTTCTATTCCGCTCTTTTCACCGCCGCTAATCCAACAATCTTGTATCCAAGCCCACGTTTTATCATAAATATCTACAAAATCCTGATCATAAAAGTGGATTTTGGGGAAATCATGCTTGGTCACCAATACTCCTTAGAATAAAAAAAGAAATACAACCTTATAAATATAATACGTTTCTGGCAGTTTTGCCATGATTTTTGGTTATTTTCGTAAAAATAAATAAAATTGGAGGTTTATTTTTTAATGATGGGTGTTTAATACAAAAAAACTGCGTGATAGCATATTACCGGCAGAATCGACTAAAACAAGAGTTCGATAACCAGGCTCCGGCCTTGCTTCCATTTCATGAAAGACCTGCGTAATTCCAAGGAATTTGTCATCCAGGTGCCAGAAAATTGTTTCTGTTTCATTTCTGTGCGCTGCAGAAAAAACGATTTTTCCTTCACTGCCGTCCAGCTCCCGCGGAACATAAACCTGGCTGTCAGGTTCAGGATTAAAAAGCGCAAGTACCATCTCGCCTTGTCTTTGGCTTTGCCATGGCAGCTGATTAGCATTTATTAAAGGAGGCATAGGTTTGTAATCCAGATTCCAGCGCCTGAAATACCATTCTTCCGCGGGAGGTAGAACAAACCATTTTCGTTCTACTGCAGATGTAAAAACGCCTTGTTCAAGTACAATGCGGCGATCCAGAGTATCGTTTAAAATAATGGTACGGCAGAAATAGCAAGCCTTTGCGGCAGGCGCGTTTTTGGGAATATCAGCAAATTTAATTTCTGCACAGTGAATAGATGCAGGAAAACCGGATGCAAGGCATACTTCATCCTGCCGCAGCTCAATTGCAGGTTTTAAAAACCATGTATCGCGGTTTCCGCCAAGTGAATCAAGAGCAGAAAAGATTTCAAAAAAAACCGGAGCTGCGGTAACTGAACTTCGCAGTTCTGGTCTTCCCTCTCCTGAAGCATTTCCAATCCAGACACCTACTGTCCATTCAGGAGTTACTCCAATTGTCCAGGCATCGCGAAAGCCAAAACTTGTGCCTGTTTTCCATGAAATATTTCTTGCACTGGCAAATTCCTGCCAGATTGCTTCTTCGCCGGGGCGCACTGCATGAACAAGAGCTTCCAATGTAAGCCATGAAGCGCCCGGAGAAATCAATGAAGAAGCAACAGGTTGTCTTAGAACAGATGTTTTTCCGTTTCCGCTTTTTGTAGTTAGTACGGGAGAAAAAAAGACTTCGTTTACCAATGTGCTGGAAAAGGAATTAACAGATCTTCCAAGACCGGCATAAAGACCTGTAATTTCCCAAAGTGTAACTTCCGCTCCGCCTAAAATAAGAGGAAGCCCGTAATCGCTGCCGTGCCGGAAAAGCGTAGTAAGCCCCAATGAACGAAGAAGCCGCGCAAACCTGTCAGTGCCGTAAAGACGCAGTGAACGCGCCGCAGTTACATTTAATGAACGCGCCAAAGCTTCGTCTGCTGGTACAACACCAAGGTATGTGCGGGTGATATTCTCTGGGCTAAAACTTCCTACACGGGTTGGAATATCACTTAAAAGCGAAAAAGGTAGAATATCACCCGTATCCAGCATTGCAGCATAAAGAAACGGTTTTAAAAGACTGCCGGAACTGCGGCGCGAATTAGCGGTATCAACATCTGCAGCATGAGGCGAATTGGTATTTCCTACGTAGGCAAAAGTTTCGCCTGTCCGGGTATTTATTACTACACAGGCGCCGTTAAAAATACCATTCCATGCAAATCGTTCAGATGCCCGGTTCAGTATTTCTGCAACTCTTACCTGTAAATCGCGATCTATCGTGGTATTAAAAGCTGCATGTCCTTTAAGCGCTGTTACACCGCCTGATTCCAGGACAAGGCGATCCAATAGATGCGGAGCATGACGCGGAAGAGGAAGAGGTTCGCCGGGAAGAGGTTCCATTATGCTTAAAAACAGGGTTTCTTCATCAAAAAAATCCCTTTCATAAAGTTTATTTAAAAGCGAATCGCGTTTTGATTTAAGGGTTTCACGATTACGCCCCGGATGAATAAGAGCTGGACTATTCGGTAAAACTGCCAGAGTTGCAGCTTCTGCCCAGGAAAGGTCTCCCGGGCTTCTTCCAAACCAGCGCCAGGCGGCAGCTTCAAGCCCGACAACATTTGCACCGAAAGGAGCGTTAGCTGCATACAGGGTAAGAATGTCGTTTTTTGATCTTCCTATTTCAAGACGTACCGCAAGCACTGCTTCTATACACTTTTCAAAAAAAGTACGTTTTTTAAAACCGCGGGCCAGACGAATTGTCTGCATGGTAATTGTAGAGCCGCCGGAAATTATACTGCCGCCCTGAATATTCTGAACAGCAGCCCGCCCTATTGCCAGAGGATCAACGCCGATATGCTTTCTGAATCTGCGGTCTTCGGCTTCTATTAAAGCAGCAACAAATTTTTCATTTAAATTATCAGAGCCGGGAAAACGCCATTGTCCGTCTATTGCTACTCTTGCGCCAAGAAGCCTGCCTTCGCGATCGTAAAGCACAGGAGAATATGAAACATTAAAAAGAGGTTTAGGCAGTGAAAAAACAAACAATAATAACAGGAATAACCCCAAAGCTGAAAAACACGCAGCTTTACGGTTATTTCCAATTAAACGAATTATTTTATAAATAGTATTTATAAAAAATTCCATGTTTGTCATTCACTGCTCACTGTTCACTATTCTTTAGCGGACACCCGGTATCAAAGCCCTGATGGATTCATCATACATTGCATAAACATGTATCGCCGGCCTGAAGAACGATCCTTCATAAGCTTTATTAACCCTGAACCTAATGGTTCTTTCCTCGTTTCTGTTAAGATTAAAGTAAGTCATTACCCTGTCGTCTCGTATATCCTGATAACGGAAAGACGATGACTGCGGTGATGCGCCGCCGCCAATACGTGTATTAACTATTTCCCACGAAGCGGAAATTGGAACAATAAGCGCAATTTCTTCCAGTACTTGCGCAAATGTATTCCGTACACGAACAACAATTTCCATATCTTCGCCTATCTTTAAATTCGCAGGATCAATTATCCTGTTATTTGTATCGCGGTATTCAACAGCCAGAGAAAGTCCTTCGGACAATGCAGGTTCACTTCCTTCGGCAGGCAAACCCCTTGATGTATATCTTACATACACAGGAAACGCAGAACGGTTTACAGCAGTAAAGTTTGTATTTGTACCCGATACACTTCCGAATGAATGATCTGCCGAAGGACTTGTAAAGGAAATATTTCTTGTCTGTCCTGCTGCAGAATAATCTACATTAATTTGTTCGTTTCCTGCATTAAGCTGCATATAAGGAGCTAAAGCAATAAGCGCATAGGCAGTTTCCTGTGTAGAAAGCCATGAATCCTGCGAAAGAGCCGTTGTTATTTCTTCAAATAAAGCGCTTGTCCTGCCCATATCTTCCGGCGAATTAATTAAAATAAGCGTTTCAAGTATCATTGCTTTATCTCTTAAAGTAGAACCAAATGTTGCGGAAAGTTCGCGGTATTCTTCCTGCGGAACAGCTAAACCTCTGACCATCGATCTTGCTGTTTCACGCTGACCTGCATGCCAATATGCGGCGGCAAGACGCCAGCTAGCCTGAAAAGGCAATCTGTGACTGCGAAGACGATTCATTGATCCAAGATCAGCTTCTCCCGCCAGAGCTAATGTATAAAGCCTGTAAGCCTGTTCTAAATATTTTCCGCCCGACTGCCAAAGAGCGGCAGTGTTCTTTTGATAATTTATCCAGCTTCTTAATGCGCTTTCTCTAACAACATAACCTGCCCGGCGGGCTTCCAATAAGAAATGCCCGACATAAGAAGAGCTCCAGTCGTTTACTGATGATTCGCCAGGCCAGTATGAAAAACCGCCGGAAGCCAGCTGCATACCCAGAACGCGTTCTATACCTGCATTAATATTTGATCTAATTTCTGCGAGCCGCGTATCGTTTAGGGAAAGAACTTTATCAAGATAAAGCTGAGGAAAAACCGTACTTGTTGTTTGTTCCAGACAGCCATGGGGATAACGGAGCAGGAATTCCAAACGCGATTCAAGATTGAGGGGCGGCAGCCTTGAAAAACTTGCAACTAATGTATTTGACCCGTCTCTTCCAGGATATGTTAGTGTTCCTCTCCATGTCTCGCCGGGAGCTACAAGATTTTGCACAGATCTTGTAACAGGTATAGCGGTAGAACGTACTTCCATATCTGTAACATGACGCGCTGTTCTTAACCCGGAAGATTCTGCAGTTACAGTGAACTGAAGATTACCGGGATTAGCGGGCGCCTTTACTCTGAAACGAATTAATTTTTCTCCGCTTCTTTCGAACGAAACATTCTGAACTGCCTGACCCTGAATTGCTGCTCCAGGTACAGAAAGAGTTACCCTGACATTTCTGCTTCCGTCTCTTTGAGAATTAACATAAACAGGAATTTCTACTTCATCCCCAGGTGAAAGAACACGGGGAAGAGAAGCAAAAACCATAAGATCGGAAGTTACTCTGACAGTTTTTTCCGCTGTTCCGTATGCGCGTAAAGCCCTGCCTGTCTGAGGCTCCCTTGTAGAAGAGGCGGCAAGAACCATTACACGTACTGCGCCTATGTACGGAGGAAGTTCAAAAGTTTCTGTTTTTTGCTCGCCTCTGCCAATTTCAAACGGGCCAAAGAAACGCACTACAGGTTTAAAACGCTGAGTTTCTTTACTTGTATCCAGCGGATCAGCGCCGCCTCCTCCGCCAATTGCAAGCAATGTTTCAAGTCTTCCTGAATATGCGCCAATTATTTCATTATATATATCCCATGATTTTAGGAACGACGCATCTCTTGCATAAAAAGTATTTCTTGGATTTGGAATATTAAAACGGGTAAGCCCAAGCAGTCCTTCATCTACAACAGCAACAGTATACGCCATTGGGCGTCCGTTTGCTTCGCTTACCGTAAATGAAACCCTGCTCTCTGCCTGCCAATTATCCTGTGTAGTTATCTGCGGACTCAATACAACACGCGGATCTTCTATAGACACAGGAGTAATGCCGTAAAGGCGGACAGGCAGATCATTTTGCGTCTGCAAATGAGGCTGAACAAGAGTTACATGCACATAAATGTTCGGAACCATCGATGCTTCTGCAGTAAATTCATAACGGGTCGTTTCTCCTTCGCATCGAATCCATTCGCTTCTTATTATATTTCCGCCTTTTTCGATAGTAACAAGGGCGGATGCATCTCTATTGGATGGAAATGTTATCTGCACTCTTTCACCGGTATTATAAGAAGGTTTCCCTGGGCTTAAAGCAAGCATTGCCTGCGAACCCTGACCGCCCTCCCGGGCGCGTCCTGCCCAGCCCGGCCAATCAATATAAACAATTTGTGCAGAAGAATGGCCGCCTAAACGATCCCGTACAATTACAAGAAAACGGCCCCACTCAGGATGATTAACTCTAAAATTCCATGATGCTCTTCCGTTGGAAGCAGTAACAGTTCCTCTATGTAACGGACTGCGCGAAAGAATCGAAGCAAATTCTGCAGATTCGCCTCTTCCTGCTTCCCACCACCAGCGCCAATTTAATTTATATACAGCGCATTCCAGCTCTACATTTCCCTGAACTGGTCTTCCGTCTTCGTCCAATAAAACAATCTCTGCGCGGTGATCCACATCTGTAAGAAGCATATTTCTTGAGGCGTCTCCCCTTGGAAGCCTTAACCCTACATATCTGCTGTACGGAGAATATTCTTTGCTAATTTGTTCAGATGAAAAAACCCCAGATGGTTCAAAAACTCTTGTCATAAAACGCGCAGTTACTTTACCGGGAACAGCAGTACCGGGATTAAGACTCATTTGAAATGACGCCTTACCATCCCTATCCAAAGTTCCTTCCCAAATATTCTGACGCTGCGATGAAACTGTTCTTGAAGGATCGCGGAAAGAAAAATCATTAAATGCCGGGAATACTGTTTCTTTGTCTGAAAAACTTACAGTAACATCCGCTTTTAAACCGGAAGCAGGCGCACCGTAAAGCCACTCGGATTCCAAAGAAACCTGCCGTGCACCGCTTTTGATAATTTCATCATCGCCGAAACTAAGATCCATTTTTAATCTGTTCGGCATGACTGTTTCTATTTTTATATTTCTGTTAAATGTGCTTCCGCCGACACGCACACTTGCTATCCAGTCTCCTGTTGGAGCATCGGATGCTGTAGAAACCGATATTGGATAAAAACCGTCTACAGATGTTGTATAGGTACGATTAACTACAGGACGTCCTCTTGGATCGATAAGTTCAAACGAAACAGGATGATTTCCGGGAAGCGTTCCAAGCGGATCAGATAAAAGAAATGTTAAATAGATTTCATCACCCGGACGCCATACATCACGCTCCCCGTAGATAAGACCGCGGATACCAGTTGTAGGAGTACCGCCTGAAATATCAAAATGACTTACGGCAAGCGCAAGAGAATCATTAATTCTTAAATAGGCTCTGCCCAAATTACTTTCTGCAAATATAACAAGGCGCGAACCGCTTCCTGTTTCTGCCGATGCCGGTATTGAAGCTATTCCATTCGCATTTGTTCTGCCTTGATGCAAAACGCGGCCCTGGTAATTTAAAACTCTGTATTCCGTGTTAGGTGAAGGACGGCCGGTTGTCAGATTAGTCGTAGAAAAATGCCATGAACCGTCCAGGTTTCTTTTTACAAGAAGCCCCAGATCCGAAACAAGCACATTCCGGCTCTTGGAAATATTATTGCCGCTCATGGGAACATAAAATGCCGGATGACAAGGATCCTGACGGTGCCGGCTCCATTCATTCCAGTTTGACCACATATTATTTTGATAATAATCCCAGAAACTCCGCTGACTATCAGGGCCAATCCGGGGAAAAGCATCATCTGGAAATTCCAGACCAGAAAAATTTCCATGGTTTTCGGTACATACATATTGAACATGCCTGTGCCTGAAACTTATTCTTACATGAAACATTCCGCCGGGAAATCTGCGGCTAAGTTCTCCGACATCAAGCCCGCGGCGTATCCATCTATTTTGATCCGATGCCGACCATTCAAAATCAAAAGCTCTTGACCATACAGGTTCTCCGACACGATCAAGCTGAGCCTCTCCTGCAAGGCTGTTAATCTGCAGGAACTGAAACATATTGTGGTTATATATATGAAAAGCTTCTATTAAAATGCCGGAAACATTTTTTGTTTCTACTACAAGCTGTGCGCCCTGGCTTGTCGGCAGAATTACTCCGGAACCTGCAAAACGTATTTCCGGCAATTCCCATCTGTCAGGAATTGTAAATTGCACAGGAATATTAAGGCGTTTACCGTTAATGTCTTCCAGATCCTGAATTAAAAGTTCAGTACCTGCCGGAATATTTCCGGAATCACTTCCAAATATTTTTACTACATTTCCTTCCAGTGAATAACGCACATCGGTATTGCCGGAAAGAGAAATAAAACCTCTTAAATCCTGGCTTGCGCTGATATTGGAAGAAAAAGCAACTTCTATTATACCGCTTTCAAAATTAAGGCTGAGCATTTTAAATATATCCAGACCGGGAATCACAACGGTAGTAAAACCTCTTTCATTAATGCCAACAGACGAACCGTTCCAGGTAATTTCGGCAGTTCTGGATGTTTCACCGCGGCTAACCGGAGAAAAGAAAAAACGGTGCCTATGGTTTTCATGATCCCATGAAGGCCTTCCTAATTCACTCGAAGAAATTATCTGCTGTATTTTTGATATATCCGTATCTTCATCAACATATACAACTCCCGATATTAAAACATCATCATCGCCGCTAAGGCGCACAGGATCTATCTCTACATTAAAAACAGGAGCTGCTGCAGTAAAATCAAAATTAAACGGTTTAATTCCTGCAATATTTACACGAACGCGGTACCGCTGTCCGGGTTTAAATGATTCTGCCGGAGTAAAAACCAAAGTAAACTCATCCCGCCAAGAAACTTCGCCTTTTACAGAAGGACTAAAATTAAAAATATTTGCGTTTAAAGAAGCTGAAGTATCCTGAGCTGTTGTAAATTCAATAATGACATTATCATTCCTTCCTAAAACTCCGCTGGAAACAGCTGATATGTACTGAGGATCCGGAGGAAAACTTTTACCTTTACAGGATAAAATAAAACATCCCAAAAGAAGCGTTATGACAATTAACATAAAAAAACCGGTTAAATTTTTATTTTTTTTCATAAAATTCTCCTGATTCTATTCTATCATAAGATCAGCTCCTGAGACAATCCCGGAAAAAGTTTGTGCGACGATTTAAGATAAAGCAAAAACGGATCATTATCTACCTGTCCGTTATTAATTTTTTCATTTTCTTCTTCAGCAGGAAATAAAAAACCTGCAATTTCTTTTACTTCGCTTTCAGTTATTTTCTGCATAACTTTATCAAGTTCTTTAAGAACATTATTTTGCTGAGAATGTTTTATTGGGTATCTTAAAACACGCCGCGTTATTTCCGCGCCTTCTTCCGCAGCTTCTTTAATACTTTTTAATTTATTTCTTAAATCGGAAACAGTGTTATTGTAAAGTTCAGTTCTTTTTTCCTTTTCCTGCGGAGCATTAAATTCTGTATCTATTTTATGAAACACAGCCTGCAAACGGCGGTTAATTTCTTCGCGGCGCTTCGGCAGTTCAAGAATCCTGTGAGTTTCTGCATATTTAAGGCCGGAAATTGCCAGCCCTTCCGGAGACAAACTATAGTTTTGAATAAACGCATATTGATGAAACTGATTTTCGAACCATGCGGCATAAAGAGACAATCTGCGATCTGTTAAAACCAAACCGCCGTTACCAGAAAGCGCTTTAAACGGAAAACCATCCCGCAAAGCGCGTACTATCCATTTTTCGGCTGGATTAAAACGGCTGGATTCAGAATTGGATTTTTCTTCAAACCGTGCGCCCTTAAAATGGGTTTTTAATCCGGGGAATGCAAGGTCTAAACCTGCAATCCAAATTTCCTGCCCGCCAAGAAAACGCGCAAAATCCCATGCAGTTGTAGCAACAGAACCGCCTGCGCCGAGTTTACCCTTTTGTTCAATCTTCTTTTCCAAAAAAGCGCCAAGCGGAAAAAGCGAACTGCAGAGAAATTTATTTTTAAACGGTAAATTTAAAACCGGCGGATAAACAGCGGATTCTGCTATCAGCGCTGTCTGCGAATTCATTAAACTTTCATTTTCCGGAACAGACAAACATCGATCCAGATGACGGCTGTTCCAAAACTGAGGATCTACAACAAGAACAAAATCGGGCTGTATTCCATTTTTTACAAAAAAACGAAAACTGGTATCTACTGCAACGATAAAACATCTTTCGTAAATGTCATTTAATATGGGTTTAATAACATCAAGGCTGGGTCCTGCAGCAGCCAAAAAAACAGGCAGCGGATTTTCTTTTGGATCTTTTTCTCCTTCTGCCAGCCCTTGTAAATGCAAAACACCGGGATAATCACGAATGGCGCTTTTGTTACGCGACAAATTAGACATCCAGCGGCGGCCAAAACGTTTATGGGTAGCCGTATTTACATCGTCTTTCATAACCCATGTCCGAATTTTGTCTTCCAAAGATTTATACCACTGTTCATCAAGTCCTATAATTGTTCTGTTACGGATAATGGAAGGAGGAATCCTTTTATCATCGTTTTCTGAACTGCCGGATTTAAGCTTAAGTGCAATTATAAGAGCATTAATTATTCCTTCTCCAGATCCGCCAATAACAAAAATTAATTTATTTTTAGAAAAGAAATCCGAAAAATCCCTTAGTTCCAGCGCTTTAAGAAATAAACTTTTGTATTTATCTATTATTATGATTGGCTTGTTTAAAGCTGCGGCAGCTTCTGCAGAATAACCAAGACCAAATCCAAGTATTACTATGGGAGCATCTTCGCAGCTTACAGCATCTATAAGGCGCTGTACTTCGCGTTTTGGATCCCTAAGCGAATGCACCTGAAGTCCTTTAATGGAAAATGAAGGGTCTCCGGTATTCGTATTTTCTATTTTAATATCATCAGGTAAAAAGTTATCATTATTGTTTAACAAGTCTTCCCATAAACCGGGATAATGATTAAGAAGAACTTTTTTATTTTTCTCTAAATAATTTTCCAAAGAAGGCATGATTATTCCAGTTCCAGTATTATTGTCATTCCGCGTGTTACCGGAGTTCCTGCAAGCGGATGCTGACGGCGAACCCAGCCGTCGCCGCGGATTTCTACCCTTATATCGTCACGTAACAACAGCGGAAGAAGCGATCTTTTTGCAGCGCCTGTAAAATCCGGCACATGAGTATCAATTTCCGGAAGCCTTCCTGCAGGAATATTAACCGAAGGCGGATGACTAATCTGCGGATTCCGTCCGCGCGGAATGCCAAGATAATCTATTAATGATTCGGCAGCTTCACGAATGGCAGGCGCTGCAATTCGTGAGCCAAAAATTACTCCCTGTGGTTTCATAACAGCCAAATACAAAACAAGCGAAGGATTTCTGCAGGAAGAAGAGCCACGCAGCTTGCAATAAAGTCTGTGTCAGAATACCTTCTTGTTACAGGATCAATAATCTGCGCGGTTCCGGTTTTAACGCCAAGAGACATGTCTCCTACCGCGGCGCGCCAGCCTGTTCCAATACTTGTCGCAGTATCCGCCATGTAGGATCGCATGGCTCTCGCGGTTTCCGCGCTTACAACACGCCGGCTTATTCCGCTTGACCATTCAGTTTCAGTTCTGCCGTCTGCCGAAATAATTCTTGATACAATCTTAGGCTGAACCAGAACCCCGTCGTTTGCAATAGCTGTAGCTGCCTGAAGTATTTGATATGCGGAAACCGCAATCTCCTGGCCGAATGCGATAGTCGGTTTTGATCGTTCAGACCAATTAGAACTTGGAACAAGATAACCTGCTGTTTCACCGGGGCTTCCTGCTCCGGTACGCGCACCAAAACCGAAATTGCTTAATAATTGATAAAATGCGCTGCTATTAATGTTATCTGAAGCATAAGCCGCGCCGGCATTACAGGAATGTATAATAATTTCCCTTGCTCTGACTCTGCCATGATTACCAAGACAATTAATGGGCGTGCCGCGGCTTGGAGTATAAACGCCGTTACAGATAAAAGTTGTATTACCGGAAATAGCGCCGCTTTCCATAAGAGCTGCCAAAGAAAAAACCTTAAATGTAGATCCTGGTTCAAATGCCCAAATAACAGGGCGGTTCATCCTGCTGGCTGCATCCGAAGCGCGTATATTATTCGGATCAAAATCCGGCAAAGACGCAGAACCGAGAATTTCGCCGGTACGCGGATCCATTGCAACAAACATAACAGCTTCCGCTCCTGATTCTTCCATTGTCTTTGCGGCAATTTGGGTTAATATATGCTGAACATAAGTGTCTATGGTTAATACAACTTGTGATCCCTTTCCATTATTATCAACACCGTCCAATACATCGTTAAAAGCAAATTCGATACCTTCAAGCCCTCTGTTTCTGTCTCCGACAAAACCAATAACCTGACTTGCAAGATTTCTTTCCGGATACACCCTGCCGACAATAGGTTGTACCATAACTCCTCTGATTTTTTTTTCTTCCAGCAGCGCAGAAAGGCGCCTTGCTGTACTGTCATCGATCTGTCTTCTTAAATAAAGAAAATTTGATTCAGATGCATTAATTCTGCTGCGGATTTCCAAAGGAGTCATATCAAGAATTGTGGAAATTTCGTTTGATAAAAAATCAATATCAGTAATTGAAGGACGCCAAACACTTACATCTGCAAACCTTATCTGGAGCGCAAGATAACGTCCGTTTCTGTCCAGTATCGCTCCGCGTTCCGGCATACTAACAGGCAAACGGGGTAAAGTAGGCTGATCATTTCCCAGCATTAAAACGGCATAATGGATAAGCAGATATAACAGAAAAATTGAGAAAAAAGAAAAAACAACCATATAGCGCCGTTTTAAATGCATTTAATACCCCAACACTTTTCCGATAATATTTTTTATATTGACGGCTCCGTATGAGCGTGAATCATATGAAACCGCGCTGTTATCGCCTTCTGCAAAAAATGTGAACCCTGCCGCTGAACAGTTCGACAAGGATGTTACCCGTTTAACAGCTATATTTCCGTCCGGCGTATAAAAAATCACTACTTCTCCTGCTTCTGGCTGCCGGAAAATATAGCTTAACCGGCTGATAACCAGGACTTGTCCGTCATAAATTGCCGGCTCCATTGAATGCCCCTGGGCAATAATAAAATCAAAAACAAATAACTTTAAAAAAATAGCTGTTAAAACGGCTAAAATGACAGGTTTTATCCCTTTCATAAACATATTATACGCTATTGAATCAGTGTATACTACTGTCAGCTATAATCCCAAGTACATTTTCTGTCGATATTACCAGTATGGCAGTAATAATAGAAAAACAACGGATCGCTAAAAGACAAAGAAGATCTCCATTAAAACTTAATAATAAATCGGCAGGTTTTAATTCAAGTTTTATGAGCCAATTCAAGCAAAAACCACTACAAGCAAAATGGCAGAAAAAGCGAAATTTTACTACAGATAAACCATTCTTCCTTACTGATTTAATAAAAAATATAAGACCAGAAACGCATAAAAAGTTTCCCAGAGCAAAAAAACGCGAATCCGGGAACTCATCTGGAAGCGGTTTTAGCTTTCCGGTTCCATCTCTGGCAACTTTAGCAGTTATTGCAGGAACTGTAGTTATTGCCCTTGCCGCTCAAAATTGGGAAGGATTAGATATAAGAACACCTAATATATATGCGATTCAGCCATCTGAAGATGAAAATGCCGAACAGCGTATCATTCAGTATGCTGCCACTGGAATTCCCAGTCTTTTTCATGAAAGACCCGAGGTTCAGGCTCCTTCATTGGATGAATCTTTAACAGATTCAATAACAGTAAATAACAATAATGATAACCCTCATGGAATGCTGGTTACTTTTGAATGGCAGCAATACAGGGTGCAAAGGGGAGATTCTGTCTCTGGAATAGCGCATAAATTCGGGGTTTCTGTGGGCGCTATAATAGCATCAAATGATATTCGCAATGCCAGAAGGCTTCAGGAAGGAGCCTCGTTACGTATCCCGAATATTGATGGAATTCCCTACCAGGTACAACGGGGAGACAGCCTTTTAAAGATTTCTGCATCGTTTAATGTACCTTTGGAAGTAATTCTGGATGTAAATGATATAAAAAGCGATAATATCAAGGTTGGAGAGACAATTTTTATACCCGGCGCAAGAATGAACGACATCGATCTTAGGCTGAGTCTGGGTGAATTATTTGCATATCCGCTTCAAAGCAGATTTATTACAAGCCATTATGGAATGCGAAAAGACCCAATAACGGGAGTTTTACAATTCCATGCTGGTGTAGACTTCAGAGCAAATACAGGCACAACTGTTATGGCATCGCTTGACGGAATAGTATCGGTTGTAAGCGAAAACAGGCTTTATGGAAAATACATAATAATCAGCCATACTAATGGTTATAAAACTTTTTATGCTCATCTTAATTCGGTCAATGTCAGGCAGGGAGATAGAGTTACCAGAGGAAGAAAAATAGGGGAAGTGGGCAATACAGGTTATAGTACCGGGCCTCATCTGCACTTTGGTATTTACGATAAGAATAATAGATTGATTAACCCCCTTGAGTTATTAAACTAAATATGAGATAGTGAGGTTGTATGAAAAAATTAATTTTAATACTTTTGGCATTTCTGGCTGTGTTTACATATCTGCGTACTTTTGATATTGCTGAAGCAGAAGAAATGCCTGCTGATAAATCAGTGGAAATTGCAAGGTAAAATACATTACAATTAAAATATGACACTAAGTGGTAAAGCCGCAGCAGTAAAAAATACTGGGGTTTGTGAGTTCAGCGATGTTGTAGATAAAGCATGCGAAGGGCTTATGGATCGGCAGATAAAGAACTCGATCAGGCGAATTCAGGAAATGGAGCTCCGTCTTTCCAGCCTGGAACAAGAGTTGGATGCTTTTCTTATCCAAAAAGACGGAGAAATGGCATGAAAAAACGTTTGAATAGGGTTTGTTCTGGCGTTTTTCTCCTTTTATCCTTCCTTTTTATGCCTTTTTTTTCCCTTTTTGCAGTAGAATTCAGCGATTTAACCCTATCAAATGACGACAGATTACTATTTAGAGCTGATTTTCAAGCACAATATGCCATTTTTGTTACCAGACTAGCTGATATGTCGATGTTACAGCTTACCGCTTTCCCGGAAAAAATGTATTTGGTAGAAAATGGCAGATCGATTGTAGCAGTAAACCACTTTGGAGCAGTAAAAATACCAACAACCGGCGGACTTCCTGTTCAGCTTCCCGGGTACCCTTCCTTTACAGATGGCAATATACCGCTTAGGGGAAGACTGCAAGATTTGGCAGCATCCGGCGATGGACGCTGGATTATCCACATTGAACCAACAAGCCCAGGTTATGGAAATCTGCTTTTAATTGATGTTAATACAGGTGTTAAACGAACCATCAGCGAAAAAATGGAATTGCCAGGCGCTGATTTTCCTGTAAAGTGGAGTCCGGATTCACGATTATTTGTTTATGAAAAGAGCGGAAGACTCTTTTATTTCCCCATTTTAAGTGATATGTCTGCTTTGGTAGATGAACGCTTCAGAATGATAGGACCCGGCGGAATTACATCTGTTTCATGGGGGCATCGCGGAGATTTTTACTATTACACGGGAAACACATTGTATCAGGTAATAAACCCTGAACTTTTTACGCGTACAATTTACGGTGATTTTCTTTCAATCGGCAGGGTTGCCGCCGTTCTTCCCATTGAGTTCGATTTTGGTTTTGATCGATACTGGATTGCACCCGATTCAAGTGCAATTTTAATAAACAAAAACGGCAAAGGGCTTTTCTTTTTTCCGCTGGGCAATAATTTAAACAATGCCGCAGAATCATCTTCATCTGCGCTTCTTCATATTCAACTTCCCTTTGGAGCAGAAAATTTTAATGTTTTATGGCCGGCTTCAGGAAAAATTACAGTAATTTATTCATTACGCGGAGAAATCGTAACAAGACGTTTTGAAACCAGCGGAAATACTGTATCGGTAATTACACATAACAACCGTCCTTCTATGCCGAATGCGGCATTGTCTCCGGACGGAACAAAAGCAGTATTTTGGGGTGATGACGGAATTGAACTTTGGGATTATGAAAACTGGCGGCAGATTCAAAGAATAAGCCGCGAGCCGGTATTCTCCTGTGTTTGGCTGAATAACAGGCATATAATTATCGGGAATTCAAGATTTATAGAAGAAATAAATATAACTAGTTCTACATATCCGCGAAGAAGAATTAGCCTTTCCGGCGCAGCCGAATTTGGCTTTGAAGATACAAGGGTAAATCCCAGAATACTCGCAAAAGTGGGGAACGACTGGTTTGCAACAGATTCACGAAATTCATGGGTTCAGGTAAGCGGCATCCAACTGCGTCAGGTTTCTTTTTCTTCTGAAAATTTCCGCGTCTTTTTGGAATCAAGGTCTACAGGTCATTTCAAAAATATTCCCATGATTCGCAGTACGCAAAATACAGGCACAACTTCTCTTGTAACAAGGCATTCTGCAAACAGTTCATATACATTAAACCGCCCGATGCAAATGGCGCTTTGTTTTGACCTTTATGATGATGATACGGGGCTGCACCAAATACTAACAGCGCTTCACCGTTACAATATTAAGGCTACTTTTTTCCTTAACGGCGAGTTTATCCGCAGGAATCCTCATGCCGCCGCCGCCATCGTTAATGCAGGGCACGAAACTGCATCCCTATTTTATGCTCCAATAGATCTTTCGGATACAAGATACCGCATTACGCGGGAGTTTATTGCACAAGGACTTGCGCGTAACGAAGATGAATTTCACCGCGCTACAGGAAAGGAACTTTCCATTCTTTGGCATCCTCCGTTTTACCGCACTTCCAGCGCAGTAAATGCGGCGGCGGCAGCTGCAGGTTATATAACTGTAGAAAGAAGTATAGACCCCGGCGATTATTTATCCAGAGAAGATGCATTACGTCTTAATCTTCGTCAAATTCCGCCGGCAGAAATGATAGAACAGATCATTCAAAGAAGAATAGACGGCGCTATAGTTCCCATCCGTTTAGGCAGGCTTCAGGGCGGCAGAGATGAATATCTTTTTCAGCGGATAGATGTGCTTCTTGATGTTTTATTCCGTTCAGGGTACCAAATTGTGCCTGTATCATCGATAATCAGATAAATATGACCAGCGAGAGCAAACAGCTTCTAGACTCTGTTTCTGAACTGATAAATAAAACTTTTCCTGTTCCTGCGCGTTTTCGCAGTAAACTTCCGTCTGATATTGCAGAACTTTCTAAACTGCTTACAAGCGAACGCGGAGAACGCTCTCTTTCATATTTAACTCGTCCGAATCTGCTTTCTGCTTATTTACATTATTTTCTGCCATGGAATCTTTACCGTCTTTGTTTTTTATTGCCGTCTTTAAACATTCTTTTAAAACCGGATGATATAGTTACAGATATAGGATGCGGACCGTTAACTTTAACATCGGCGCTTTGGATCTCACGTCCTGATTTGCGCAATATTCCGCTTACAATTAATTGTATAGACCGCAGCAGTCCAGCGCTGGAAGCCGGAAAAAAATTTTTTTTAAACCTCTGTGAAAGTACCGGAGATCAAAAGAACCTATGGAAAATAAATATTATAAAAAAAGAAATAGATTTTAGAAAAGTATCATTAAAAAACGAAAAACCTGCAGCTTTAGTCTGCGTTATAAATGTGTTTAACGAGGTTTACGAAAAATATTCTCATAATAATACAGAAAAGCTAAAGTTTACCGCGGCGAATGCTGCACAATTACTGTATAACGAAGCTCTGCCGGATGCTTCAATTTTGATTGTTGAACCCGGAGTTCCTCAATCTGGGAAATTTATATCTTTTATCCGCAGTTCACTGTTAAAACTGGGGCGGGAATCAGTTTCCCCGTGCACTCACAAAGAAAAATGCCCTCTTGCAGGAAATGAAAAACGCTGGTGCCATTTTGTTTTTGACACAAGCAAAACATCCAAAGAGATTCTCCGTCTTTCCGCTGCGGCTAAACTCCCGAAAGATCGCCTTGTATTAAGTTTTATTTTTACCGGCAAAACAATTAATGTTACTTCAGGTGCAACTCGCATTATATCGGATATTTTTCCGCTGCCCGGCGGTTTATTTGGACGTTACGGATGTTCAGCCCGGGGGCTTATTTTAGTAACAGGCGGGAAAAACCGCATTGATAAATTATCATCATTTGATATAATACCAGAAAACCATATTTCCATAAGCGGAGATATAGATGTTAAGAGCCGCGCTCTAATAGGAATTTTAAAATGATTTCACAGCCGTTATTCACGAGTATTCATAACCATACAATTTTTTGTGACGGAAAAGACGATATAGAAACTATGTGTTATACAGCTTATAATAAGAAATTATTTGCTATTGGATTCAGCGCACATTCACCGATTGAAAAGCAGATTGGCAGAGAAAGCGGATGGAACCTAAAAGAAGAAAATGTAAAAAGTTATGTTTCCGAAGTACTTGCGGCAAAAGAACGCTGGAAAGGCAGATTAAATGTTTACCTTGGCTATGAAGCAGATTATATCAAAGGCAGGCGTTCGCCTTTGGACAGTGATATAACATCTTTAAATCTGGATTATATTATAGGAAGTCTGCATTTCTTATGTCCGGAAAATAATACAAAACCCTTTACCGTAGACGGACCAATAGAAGAATTTGAAAAAGGGCTAAACGAAGGTTTTAACGGAGATGCTCAGGCATTAATGCACTGTTATTATGATACTATGCTGGAAATGATTAACGAGGGCGGTTTTGATATATTGGGGCATGCCGACCTTCTTAAGAAGAACTGTCAAAATAAAAATTATTGGCCGGAAAAAACAGAAATAAGCCGCCAAAGAGAAATTGCATGCGCTGCTGCAAAAGCAAACATTGTAGTAGAAGTAAATACAGGCGGGATTAACCGTAAAAAAATAAATGATATTTATCCGTCATTATCCTTTTTAAAGATATTTAGGGAATTTAATGTTCCCGTAATAATTACTGCAGATGCACACAAAGCAATTGATATAGACGGAAACTATGAAATTGCACAAAAAACGCTTATTTTAGCCGATTTTAAGGAACATCTGCTTTTAAACGGAAAAATAAATGGAAAAGCCGTATGGAAAAAAGAAAAGTTGTAAAAATTCATGAAAAGTACTCGACTAAAATTTATTTATATACTATTCTATATTTAAGGAGATAAAATGCCAAAAGGAAAAAAATCACCAGGAACATTACTCTTGGAATTTATTGACAAGTACGATTTGAACTGTAACTGGCTTTCTAAGGAAATCAAATGCAGTCAAACCGCATTAAGGCTTATCAGTCTTGATAAGAGCAGGATTACAACATCTATTGCTGTACGACTTGCAAAATATTTCAGCACAAAACCGGAACTCTGGCTATTAGCACAGATGGATTTTGATCTGGCAAAAGCCGCCAATAATAAAACATTGGCAAAAGCGCTTAAAGGTATTTCAAAAGCAAGTAAAGCAAAACGTTAAAATCAATTAGAGATAAAGGATTTTAGAATCCTTTATCTCTTGTTTTACTTTTTAATTTACCTGGTTTTTATTACTTCGTTACGTTTACAGAAATCGGAAATAACACATAACGAGCAGAAAGGACTTATTGGGCGGCAGATTTTCTGGCCGTAGAGAACTAATAGGTAATTTATACGCCTCCAGTACTTTTCCGGTAATATTTCCCTTAATATCATTTCAGTTTCTTCCGGGTTTCTGCTTTTTAGCCAGCCGCATCTGTTAGATATGCGATGAACGTGAATATCTACGCAGATTGCATCGATATCAAATGCTTCACCCAGTACGAGATTTGCAGTTTTTCTGCCAACTCCCGGCAAAGCCAGCAATTCTTCCATTGTAGAAGGAACATTACCATTGTATTTTTCCAATAAAATATTTGCTATAGATTTTAACGATGCAGTTTTGTTCCGGTAAAATCCTGCAGGATAAATTAATTTTTCTATTACAGAATTAGATAAACTGTTTAATTTTTTGGGAGAATCGGCTTTTTTAAGTAATTTTTCTGAAGCAACAAGAGTTACTTCATCTTTTGTCCGCAAACTAATAATCGTAGAGACTAAGACAGCCCATGGTGATTTCAATCCAGAGGATTGCTTATATTTTTCTGCAACAGTCGTAACTGAAGGATCAGAACCTGCAGCTTCATCCCGCCATTTTTCTAATTTTATTATTATCGCATTCCAATTCACATTAATTCTTCTCTATTAAACATTGGGCGAAAGCTTCCACTGCTTTACCTTTACCAGCTGCACCTAACCCTTCGGCTGTTTTTCCTTTAACAAATATATTTTCTATTGCTGTTTCCAGAGCATCCGCCAATGACTTTCGGATATCTTCTCTAAACGGCAGCACTTTTGGTTTTTCGCATATTACAACACAATCAAGATTAATTAATTTCCATTTTGCTTCTTTAACACGAGAATAAACAATTTGTAAAAGTTTCATTGAATCAACATCTTTGTATGCAGGATCTGAGGGCGGAAATAATTCGCCTATATCTCCAAGAGCAGAAGCTCCCAAAAGAGCATCAATTACAGCGTGAACAAGAACATCTCCGTCTGAGTGGCCGTCTTCTCCTTTTAAAAAAGGAATTTCAATACCGCCAAGAAGGAACCTTCGTCCTTTTTTTAATCGATGAATATCATAACCCAGGCCGCTTCGTATCATTTATCTACCATTGCCACACCAGGCAGAGGACGGAAAGTTCTAAAAGACAAATATTTAAAAGGATGAATATCCAAAGCATTGGGAAACCATCCAGCCATCTCTCCGGTATCTACAATATTTAAAGCAGGGTTATAACAAATCGGCAGAACAGCCCCCCTGTCAAGTAAAAGTTTTTCCGCCTCAGCTAGAGTAAGAAGACGGTCAAAACCTTCTTCTATCATAGATTTTTCAATTAACACTTCATAATCGGCATCATCAAAACGCGCATCGTTTAAATTGGAATCGCGTCTCCACATCTGCAAAAAAGCATACGGATCGGCAAAGTCACCTATCCATGTGCAGGAACCAACTGTATAATTGTCTTCTCTCATTGCCTGAAAGTATCTGTCAAAAGGTATAACTTCTACTCGCACGTTAAAACCAAGCAATTCTTTCCATGCATTAGCCATTATAAAACCGACTCGCGCTGCATCATGTGAAGGCGTTAAACGAATAACCAAATCCGGCAATCCCTGCATATTTGAATATCCTGCTTCGTTCATAAGTCTTTTTGCTTCTTCTATATTGGCTTCTGTTATTCCTTCAACTTCAGGATAACCTGTTATGGGAAAAATTAAAGTTTCTGCAGGCAGAAAATAGTTTCTGCGAATTTCTTCCCAAGGCAGAACAAGCGCCATAGCCCGCCTAACTCTGTGATCATTCCACGGTCTCTCGCTTGAACGGATAAAATAATAGTGCGTTGCAAACATTATATTAAATTGAATACCAGAACGATCTGTTAAAGCGTCAATATTGACATCTCCCGCAATCCAGCGGGCTTCCCCTGAATTCCATAAAAAAGCGGCTTCATCCGGTGAGTTTGTAAATTTAATTGTTATTTTGTTAAATGTCACATTATAACGATCCCAATACTGATTGCATTTTTCCAATATAATACTTTCTTTTGTTTTACTGCTTATACGAAACGGGCCATTGGAAACAGGAGGTTCATTAGACCAATTATCATTATTTATCATAGAAGGATGAATCGGGCTAAATGAATGATGACAGAGCATAGCAGGAAAAAATGCAGCAGGAGAAGCCAGTTTAACTATCAATGTTCTGCTATCAGCGGCTCTAATGCCGATTTTATCAATATCATTTGATATACCATTACGGTAATCGCGTGCTCCTTCTATTACATCAAAAAAACTTGAATAGGGCGACTCCCTGTCTGGTTCAATAAGAGAAATCCATGCAGCGCGGAAATCTTCTGCACGTACAGGATCCCCGTTCCAAAAACGCGCATTCCGCCGAATCGTAAATGTCCACTGCATCTTATCATCGGAAAGAACCCAACGTTCCGCCAAAGCAGCAACAGGTTCCAGTGTAAGCGGATGATAAGAAAAAAGTCCTTCATAAATCCCTGTGAATATTTGAGCTTCGCTTGCAAAATATGATTTTCTAAAATCCAGTTCTATATCATGCCGGGAAAATACAACTGTAAGTTCGTCCATGTTTTTAATTCCCGGACGCATGGCTGCAAATTCACTGCGTTCTTCTTCTGCCGCGGTTTCAATAGCCTGCGAACTCACACACCCAGCAAAAACCGCCACACAAAAAACAATTAACATCCGTTTCTTTAGCTTATACATATCTATATTATAATACACATACTGACAAAGAAACAATACTAGAAGAGTTCTCGCAGAGGCGCAGGGTTCGCTGAGATAAGAAACTAGATTTTAACTCTGCGTTCTCCGCGTCCCTACATTCCGAAGGAATGTTACGTCTCCGCGTGAAATCTTTTTGTATCATTTATTTCTTATTTTCAGTTATTACTTCGTAGTGGGCAGAAGTCATGTCTATGCCTGAATCACGGAAGCCATTCTGTATATTTTCATAAAGCATTGTATAAGTTTTAGGAATACGGCCGACATCTTTGGTATAACAATTAATCTGATAACATGCGTAAAAGTCATCCAGTTTTGTCTGTAAAACAAATGGTTTTGGTTTTTTCTGAATATGTTCTGTAACCAATGCTGCATTAATTAAAATGTCATTTACTGTCTGCCAAGGTGTTGAATAACCGACAGTAACCTCGGCATAAATAATTAATCCTTCTTCGTCTTCATCGGATGACGTATTGTAATTAATAATGCTTGAACCCAATATTATTAAATTGGGAAATGTTACATATTCATTTTTATGCGTTTTTAAACGCACTACCATAAGATTTTTTTCTACAACAAAACCTGTAATATCTTTTATATTTACACGATCGCCGATTTTAAACGGACGCATATATGTAATAACAAGGCCTGCGACAAGATTTCCGATTGCGCTTGTTGACCCAATGGAAAAAATAATGCCAATAAATACCGATACACCCTGAAAAGCTCTTGAATCGGAACCGGGCAGATACGGATAAATAATTGCAATTGTAAAAGCCCACAAGAGCACCTGTAATATTTTATATGTCGGCTGCGCCCACTCGGTATAAAAATGCGGCAGCTTTAATTTGCCTTTTTCTATCTGTAATGCAAAAAACCTAAGCGCTTTTAATACATAACGTGTAACAGTTGCAATAATAATAATCGTTATAAAATTGGGAATATACAAGACAGTTCCAACAGCAATGTTTTTTATCGGGTCCAGGATATAATGAAAAAGCGTCGATGCCAGTTCTCTTGTTGCCGGAAAAAGGCTGAATACAATCGGCAGCGTAATAAAAAGCTGAAGCCCGGTAATTATATATTTTAATAATCGTAAAAACTTTTCTATTAATCCAAGAACCTGCTTTGCACTTAATATTTTAAATTTATGTATAACAAATGGTTTTATTTTATCGTTATCTTTGTTTTCCAGCCTTTTGTTAAATTGTTTAAAAAGAAACCAAACAAGCCAGATTAATAAAATCTGTCCGATAATAACAGCAAAAGCAATTCCAAGCCTGTAAATATAAGGCATTTCTTCCAGCCATTCTAAAATTAATGCCATGATAAACTCCTTATCAGAAACAACTGACTATTGCGCCTTCGAATGCATCAAGCTGAGGAGGAATAAGCGCAATTGGATCGCATTTTTTCCATAATTCTTTAAGAAACTCTGGTGTTTTAATTGCTTTTCCGGTTGCCTTTTCCGCCAAATTAGCAGACCTTGCAGGATGACCTGTAGCAAGAACAATAGTATTTGTATTTCCTTTCCATTTTCGTTCAGCTTCAATTTTTCTTGCTGCTGCAAAGGCAACCGCTGTATGAGGATCGATATAGGCATTGTATTTTTTATATACATATTCCATTGTTTCCAAAGTAAGAACATCGTTAACTGATGCCTGATAAACCATATTACGCATAACTGCAGGAGCTTCATCGTAAAAAGATGCAAGACGATCATAATTAATGGGTACTGCAACATCAAGAGCCGGAGAATTGGTAAAGATTAAATTTTTCGGAACAAAAGGTTTTCCCTGAATATAATCGCCCATTGCATTATTGGAATTCATGGCAGCAATAAATCCGTTTACGGGCATGCCGAATTTCCATGCATAAAGTCCTGCAATAAGATTGCCAAAGTTTCCGGAAGGAACGCTAAAAATTAAATCGCCGTTAAGGCGGTTCTTTACCTGATTAAAAGCATAAAGATAATAAAATATCTGAGGGAACAATCTGCCCGGATTTATTGTATTTGCGCTTGTTATATTATAACGTTCAGAAAATTCACGATCGTTAATTGTTTCGATAACAAGACGCTGACAATCGTCGAACGTGCCTTTTACCTGAATTGGAATAATATTCCCGCCGTTTTGAACAAAACTTGAAGGATCAAGACCGCGTATCTGCCCCGATGGATACAATAAAACAAGCGAAATACCCTTTCTGCCGCTGAATGCATGAGCCATGCTTACGCCTGTGTCGGGTCTTGCCGCGGCAAGAATCATCGCTTGTCCGCCGTCTTTCATAAATTCTTCGAACATGGCGGACATAAAAGCAATGCCAAAATCTTTAAAAACCCCGGTAGGGCCGTTATAAAGATTTAGTATAAAAAAGCCGTCATCCAGTTCTATTAATTCCGGTTTAAAATTATATGCGCTCTCTACAACTCTTAAAGAAGAAACAGGATTGAGCCCTCCTTCCAAAAGCGATGGAGCTATTGCGGCAACCAATTCATTAAAACTGGTCTTTTCGTCCATGTGCAGAAAATACTGCCTAAAATCTGCCGCCTGATCAGGAACATACAAGCCGCCGTCTCCAGGCAGACAATTTAATACCGCATCTTTATACGAAACCAGAGGATATTTTGACTGTGTTGAACGAAACATCATCGACAAGTATTATAGAATAAAAAATGATATATGGGAACCTCTAAAAACCCAAATTGGGTTTTTAGAAATTCTCATGTTTAAAAACAATTATTTTTAGATTACATCAAGCTGAATGCTACAGTTACACCGGCAAATACGATGGCAACTGTAGTTGCAAGTACCATAACGTTGTTAAATGACGGACCTGCAGTATCTTTTAAAGGATCACCGACAGTGTCACCGATAACAGCTGCTTTATGCTGTTCGCTGCCCTTACCGCCTAAATTGCCGCGTTCTATGTATTTTTTTGCATTGTCCCATGCGCCGCCTGCATTAAGCATAAATACTGCTAGAGCAAAACCAGCTAATACAGTTCCTGCAAGGAAACCAACAACACCAGCAGCGCCCAATACAATACCTGTAAGAATCGGCGATATTATAACGATAAGGGTAGGAACTACCATTTCTCTCAACGCGCCTTTTGTACAAATATCAACACAAGTTGCATAATCTGCCTTGACACCTTCTTTACCATCCAGCAAACCTACAATCTCTCTGAACTGGCGTCTAACTTCATTTACAATACTCATTGCCGCACGCTGTACAGCAGATATACAAAGAGCGGAGAAATAGAATACCATAGCAACACCGCAGAAGAAACCAATTAAAACAGGCGGATTGATAATCGTAAGATCAAGCGCCGCACGTCCTGCATCTGCAAGTTTGAGGTTCACCATATTAACATAGTTAACCAAAAGCACAAGTGCAGTAAATGCATTAGAAGCAATAGCAAAACCTTTACCTGTAGCGGCTGTTGTATTGCCTAACGAGTCAAGTGCGTCTGTACGTTCACGAACTTCGGGAGGTAATTTTGCCATTTGTGCAATACCGCCTGCGTTATCTGCAACAGGGCCGAAAGCATCTGTAGCTAAAATAATTGCATTTGTAGCAAGCATAGCTACAGCGGCAAGACCTATTCCATACAATCCTGCATTAAAACTTGCAACATCGCCATAAATAAAAGATGCGCCGCCAGAAACTAAATAAGCAGCCAAAACAGCGCCAGAAATAGTCAGCATCGGCAATGTAACAGACCTCATACCGAGTGATAATCCGCCGATTATCAATGTGGCAGAACCAGTATTACTGGCTTCTGCGAGCTCACGCGTCGGCTTTGAAGCATCAGAAGTATAATGCTCAGTTAAATAGCTAATAATAAAACCAGAGACAATACCTACAATTACCGCACCAAAAATACCAAAAGCAAATTTTTCCATATCACCGGCATTTTCTGCATTTTTTGCAATAAATAAAATTGCCGGTAATGTTCCGATAGCTGCAAGACCACCTGCAATAAATACGCCTCTGCGTAAAGCGTTTAAAAGCGTTTTTTGATCAGTCTGTTCTTTTGTGCGTACAAAGAATGTACCGACAATCGACATTAAAACGCCGATTATACAAACAATGATTGGGAGTAACATTCCTGCAACACCGTACCCTGCAGTAAAACCAATAGCAACTGTCGCTACAAGAGCGCCGGAGTTAGATTGATGAAGATCTGCGCCCATACCTGCAACGTCACCGACATTGTCACCAACGTTATCTGCAATTACAGCCGGGTTTCTTGGGTCGTCTTCAGGGATTCCCGCTTCTACTTTTCCTACAAGGTCTGCGCCGACATCAGCCGCTTTGGTAAATATACCGCCGCCGACACGGGCAAATACTGCCATGACTGAAACACCCATTCCAAAGGTAATCATAGTTTGTGCAATAATGGCATTGGCATCTGAATCAGGAAGATGTCTTAAGAACACAAATCTAAGCAATGTGTACCATGTAATAACTTCGAGAATCTGGAATCCATTAACAACAAATCCCATTACTGTTCCAGACGAAAAAGCAACACGAAGCGATTTATTTAAACCTTCAGTAGCGGCTTGAGCGGTGCGGACATTTGCTCTTGTAGCAACCTTTAAACCGATAATGCCGCAAAGCCCGCAAATGAAACCGCCCGATAAAAAAGCGAACGGTGTAAACCGGTTAACAAGTTCACCGTTACTAGCTATTGAAAGCACTAATAAAACTACAAACATAATACCGAAAAAGGCGGCAACTGTAGTGTACTGACGCTTAATATAGGCGTCCGCACCTTCACGGATGGCTGCTGCAATCTTCTTCATGACATCACTGCCCTCAGCATACCTCATCACCTTGCGTCCCTGGAAAAGGGCGAACAAGAGCGAGACAGCTGCTCCTACGAAACCTACGAAAAACAGATTTTCTACCATACAGTACTTCTCCTTTAAAAAACTAGTTAATATCAGCATAATATATGGAAAATATCAATATGTATATACTATAATTATCATAAATTTTGCTTTATAAATGATATTTCTGATTCAAAAAACTGTGATTCCAAGGCGATTTTTACTTAATAAACCAAACATTATACGATGAAAACGATCTATTGCCGTAACTCTTATTACTGCTATCCCCTTCTGCATAATATGTTCTGTTTTTTTCCAGTTTAATTAATTTATTTTCATAACTTTTTATTGCGGCAACACTATAACGTCTTGAGTATGAACGAAAATAATATATAGTTACATCTTCTATCGTTTCATTGTATATTCTTATATCAACATATTCAATTTCATCATCTGGAGATTTGCAGGAATAAGCAAAAATCAGGAGAAAAAAACAGCTAAAAACAAATACTGTTTTGATACACGTTAAAAGCGGTTTATAACTCATATATCAATCTTATCATGTTTACTGGAAATAATAAATAAAATTACCGGCATAAGAAAAAAACATTTATTTAAAAGAGTGACAGAATGACAGGTATATGTTATAATTTTCCCATGAATGCAGGATTTTATTCACTCGGCGCAGCCGAAGAGGTTACAGGTTCCAAGCATGTGCTTGAAATTGACGGGCTTTCATATCTGATTGACTGCGGTTCTTTTCAGGGCTCCAGAGCGGAAGCGGATCGTAAAAACAGAAACTTCGGCATTGCAGAAGATCGAATTGAGGGCGTTATTCTAACTCACGGTCATCTTGACCACTGCGGTCTTTTGCCGCTGCTTGCAAAACGCGGTTATAATGGAAACGTTTATGCTACCCCTGCAACCAGAGATATAGCAAGCCTTATAATGATGGATTCTGCCAACATTCAGGCTCGTGACGCAAAGTACCTGAAAAGCCAGGCGCAGAAGAAAGGTCAGAAGTTTGATTGGGAACCGCTCTATGCAGAAGTTGACGCAATAAAAGCTGTCAGCCAGACGATTGGTGTTTCATATAACAGACCGATGTACATCGGCGATGGTGTAAGCCTTGAATTTTACGATGCGGGGCATATTCTTGGCTCTGCTATCGCTTCCATAAAAGTAAAAAAAGGCGGCGAGGAACTTCACATTTTAGCCACAGGCGATTTGGGGCGCAAGGGCAAACCGATTATCCGCAACCCGGCAATTCCAGAAGGTACGCCTGATTACATTATATTGGAAAGCACTTACGGCGACCGCCTGCACGACTCTACAGACGATGCTATTAAAAAACTTGCAGAGATTGCAAGGCGCACTGTAGAAAGAAAAGGAAAAATATTGATACCTTCATTCGCTATCGAACGCACTCAGGAATTAGTTTACTATTTCCACCTGCTTGTAGATGACGGAATAATTCCCGAAGTACCGATTTATGTCGATTCGCCGATGGCAACTAACGCTACGACAATTTTTCAGGTTCACCCGGAATGTTATAACGCAGAAATTAAAGAAGCATTTATTAAACACCACAAAAACCCATTTGGTTTTAACAGTTTGCATTTTACAACCAGCGTACAGGAATCAAAAGCGCTGAATGACCACCCTGGGCCGCTTATAATAATTTCTGCAGACGGAATGTGCGAAGCAGGGCGAATACAGCACCATTTAATGCACAATATTCAGGATTCCAACACAACAATCATGACTGTTGGTTACATGGCAGAAAATACATTGGGCAGGCGTATCCGCAACCGCGAAAAAGAGGTAAAAATCCACGGCGACTGGTATAAAGTAAATGCAGCGGTAGAAGAAATAAACGCATTCAGCGCCCATGCCGATTATGCAGAAACACTTGAATGGCTAAAAGCTGTAGACACATCAAAGTTAAAGGGAATCTTCCTGGTTCATGGCGAACGTAAATCGCAGAATTTCCTGAAAAAGTTCCTGGAAGAAAACGGCTACCCGAATGTGCAGATAGTCAGCTACGGCCAGACATATGAATTGAACTAAGAAAGAGTTCACACAGAGACACAAAGGCACAGAGAACACGGAGGAAAAACAGAGCGCATCCTCCTTTTTATTTTCTCTGCGTTCCCTGCGCCTCTGCGAGAGTTCTTATTGGAGATCTTATCTGAATAAAAGTTTTACATCATCAAAACAAGTATTTGATTGGTTGTCTGGTTTTATAAATCTTGAACGGGGGCAGAAGCCGAAAAGTTTTCGTTTGGAGCGGATGGAGGCTCTTTGCGAATTGGCAGGTCATCCGGAAAGATGCGCACCATCTATTCACATTGCCGGCTCTAAAGGCAAAGGTTCTGTAACAAGTATGCTGGCATCAATGTTAACTGCCGCAGGTTTCCGCGCCGCCCGCTATATGTCGCCTCATGTTACAGACATCCGCGAACGTATCTGTATTAGCTCCGGCAAAAATGCCGTATCTTTTTTTAGCGAAGATGTCTATTGCTCTGCAGGCGATGAACTGCGTTATACAGCAGAAGTTTTATTGCCTGCTGCCGCAGCGCAGCAAGCAGCGTCACAGCAAGCAGCAGCTCTTTTCGATGAATGCGAACCAACCTTTTGGGAACTTTTAACTCTCCTTTTCTTTTTATGCGCCCGGCAGGCAAAGTGCGATGTAATGATTGTAGAAACGGGTATGGGCGGGCGGCTTGATTCCACAAATGTTGTAGACCCGTTAGTAAGTGTAATAACATTAATAGAACTGGAACATACAAATTTTTTAGGAGATACAATCACGGCAATCGCCGGGGAAAAAGCCGGAATAATAAAACAGGGCAAACCGCTTATATTAGCAAAACAATGTGATGAAGCCTTGGAAGTATTTAAAAAGAAAATACATGAAAAAAACTGCCAGCTTTTTTACTTCCCGGAAATCGCAGAGCTCTCGGACATAAATATCACTCCGCAAGGTACAGAATTTTCCCTTTCCCCTACTCTTCGCCTATCCATTCCAATCCCCGGGAAAGTCCAAGCCGAAAACGCCGCTCTTGCCATTACTGCATTAAAAACTGCCTTCCCGGAAATAGGCGAAGAGGTTATCCGCAGCGGACTTGCAAATTTAAAAATGCCAGCGCGTTTTGAAAAAATTGCAAACGAACCAGCTTTTATCATCGACGGCGCACATACACCCGAAAGTCTCGCATTTTGCGTAGAAACATTTTGTTCGCTGTACGGCGAAGGCGGCATATTAATCTTTGGCTGCGCTGCGGATAAGGACATTACAGCAATGGCAAACATAATACATACAAACTCAACTTGTTCGCGTTTTTCAAAAATAATTATTACAACTCCTGGAACATTTAAAATAAGCGATCCATCGCTGGTTTACGAAACTTTTGCTTCAATCGCAGGAAAAGAGAAAACTGTATTAATACCTGACACACAGGAAGCTGTAAAGCTGGCAAAAGAATATGCGAGGGAAAGCGAAGAAACAAGTTTACCAATTTTAGGTACTGGTTCGTTTTATTTAGCGGCAGAAATCAGAAAAATTATAATTAACTCTTGATTTTCCAGAAATTATCGACCTTTTCAAATCTGCAGGCAGGAACAGTTATCTGTCTTCCGTCTTCTGCCGCAAGTTTAATCTGGCATGCAATCGGATTAACTTCGGCAACTTTCCAGGATTCATTTTCGTAATTAATACGCATACCTTCCTGCGGCAAATTACGCTGCTGCTCTGAATAAAAACCGTACTCATAAAACAAGCAGCATAAAAGCCTGCCGCAGGGGCCGGAAATTTTTACAGAATTAAGCGAAAGTTTTTGATCTTTTGCCATTTTAATAGAAACGGGTTTTAATTTATCGGAGACACAGTGGCAGCAATAACCGCGCCCGCAGACTCCAAGACCGCCTACAACCCTGGCTTCGTCGCGTACACCTATTTGCCTAAGTTCTATGCGCATTTTAAAAACGCTTACCAAATCTTTTACAAGTTCACGGAAATCTACCCTGTTTTCTGCAGTAAAGAAGAATAAAATTTTTGGTTCTTCCAATAAATAATGCACAAGAACAAGTTTCATATCCAGTTTATGATTAATAATTTTCTTTCTGCAGATATCAAACGCTTCTTTTTCCAGTTTTGCATTATTACGGGATTTTTCCAAATCTTCCGGGCTTGCCGCGCGGACAATCCATGCAATTTCCGAAACAGGCGGCAATTTGCCCCGTACAGAACCTATCACCTGTGCAAGGTCACGGCCATACCGCGTGGGCACAATAACCATTGTATCTGGGGTTAAATTATCCTCGCGGTATACAGCAAGAAAAGTTTCCTGAGAATACAAAAGACGCAGACGGTAAATGGGAGCATCGGGAGCCAGTGATTCAATTCCGGCATCGGAGCCTGTTATTACATCATGTTCTTTAAATTTCGCTTCATTGCGGTTGTCTTCCAGTGAGGAAATATCATCTTCATTATCGTCATATTCGTTATAATCACTCATTTATCAAACCTTATTTTAAAACTATTTTTCTGCCTACTGTAATAAGTCTATCAGAAGACCGCGTATCTCCTCAAGTCTGGAAACAAGTTCCATTTGAGGCGCTTGGCTGGAAAGAAGCATTGCTGCTAAATCCTCAAGCTTTTTATCAATAACCGATATTTTTGTATAACCCTTGCTGTCTTCCGCCGCCGGAGAAGACCGCCGTCCTTTATAACCTGGTTTATATTTATTTTTAATACCTTCTTCATAATCCAGGGTATAGCAATTTTGCACTACATAGTTAATAAAATTACGCACTGCCTGTTTATAATTCATTATTTCTTCCGGCAAAGGGCGGCTTTTTAATCTATCACCTGTGTCGCGGACTTCGTCCATCAATATATTAACCGATTCTTCTGATACAGGCATGTCTCGCAATTGACCAATCTGATCCGCTGTTTTGCCTCTTAATTCATTAAATAAATTTGAGAATTCAGTTTTACCGCTGCCGCGGATACCTTTAGATTTTTTATCATCTGCTTTTCCATGTTTTAACTGCGAATAGGCAGAAGGGTTCATGTATAAAGAAGGATCTGTTCCGTCAACTTTAGCCATAGGTTTTTTGGAAAACAGGTAATGCCGATCTTATACCTAAAGCATCCCTGTGTTCTGACATAGTCTTTAACCAGCGTTCTTCATTTTGACATACAGCTACTTTACCATTGATAAAACATCCGTCATCGGCCTGAATGCGGCGGGTAATAATATCACCAATAACAATTGCAGTAGAAAGAATTATAAGCTGGCCGTCTGCGATAATATTTCCGTAAACAACTCCGCCAATTGTAATGTTAGTGCCGGATAAATTGCCTTTCATTCTGGCTCGCTCGCCGATTACTACCCTGCCCTTTGCACGTACATCGCCGCGTATACTGCCATCGATTCGAGTAAAACCGCCTGTCTCGATATTTCCGGTAAAACTTGTATTGGGGCCAATTATCGTATTAATGGAAAAATCTGAATTATCCTGAGCCATCTTAAACCCTGCTCACGTATCAGCGTCCTTGTCTGGCAAGGCTGTTGCGGATAGTAATATACCGGTATGGATCTACAACATCAGAACCTATGTGTACTTCATAATGAAGATGAGGTCCTGTAGAAATACCTGTGCTTCCGATATAACCGATTACTTCGTTCTGCTGAACACGCTGTCCAACTTGCACCCTGTAATTCTGCATGTGCGCATAACGGGTATAATAACCGTGTTTATGCCTTATAATTACATAGTAGCCGTAATCGTATGAATACTCAGCTGTAACGACCTGTCCGTCTGCCGCCGCTACAATAGGATCGCCGAAACGGTGAGTGGCAATATCGATGCCTCTGTGAATATAATACTGACCGTGAATTGGGTGAATATTCTGACCAAAAAACATAGTGATATGCCCAATTCCGTTTCTTACAGGCCAAATACTAGGAATCTCTGTTAACAAGGCGCTTTGCGAATCCATAAGAGCGCCAAGCTCCCTGATTGGTTCTACTGCCTGTGAAAGATAAACAGAAAGACGTCTAATATCGTTAACTTCCCTTAAGAGACCTTCGGGAGTTTCGTTTATTCCAATAAGAGAACTTAAATCGCCTGTTGTGTTATGAGCCAGTGAATTATTATTGCCGATACCCAATGCAGAAAGAACACCGGAAAGGGCATTTTCAAAATTGCGCGCTTCCCTGATTAATAGATTTGCTTCGTCACGGAATTGATCAAGCGAAGCTTGAGTATTTCTAAGCCGTCCGTCTTTATCCGCAATAGCGTACATGGTACTGCTGTAAGACGCTCCGTAAAAAAAGAA
Organism: Treponema sp.; assembly: GCA_009785215.1. Lineage (GTDB taxonomy): Bacteria > Spirochaetota > Spirochaetia > Treponematales > Breznakiellaceae > WQXQ01. Next base: position 60,916 of record WQWU01000005.1, read on the forward strand.
AGCTCCCAGTATGCCAAAAACAACCAAAAGGAAGCAGGTAATTGATAAAACCGTTACATGAAGATTGTAGACTTTCTTTTCTGAATGAGGAACAAATACTACTGTATAACGTCTTGTTAAAAATCTGCCCAAAGACCTGAAAGCATCAGCTAAAAAGCCAAAAAAACCCTTTGTTTCGCTTTTTACCCTTTGAACAAACTTGTTTTCCAGACGTTTATATTCATGTACCGAGGCCATTTATACTCCTACAATTGTTCTCCCATTCTACCACAGAATGAAAGAACTGTCAATAAGAAATAGTGTCAATCATTATAACAAAAATTACTGACCATTATAATATCGGTTGATTTTACTGGAATTGTTAGCTATGATGCTTTTCTATGGTATTTGACTCAAAATTAACGGTTTTTGCAGGGCTTAACGGCAGCGGAAAGACAACTATTGCTGTAATGCTGCTCTTTTCCTGGGAAAACAGGAAAAAAATCGATTTGGCAGTGTTTTACTGGCCGATCTGGACATTGTAAACCCCTATTTCCGCAGTAAAGACGCTGAAAAATCGCTTTTAGAGGCAGGTGTTACGTTTATTTCGTCAGAATACGCAGGATCAGGGCTGGAAGCGCCAGCTTTGCCAAAAGCTATCGAGCAAATCTTTACTTCTAGCGGACAAATCATTATAGATGTCGGCGGTGACGAAGCCGGTTCGACGGTTTTAGGAAGATACTCAAAAGAAATATTGATGGCAGAAGACAGGCAATTTTATCTTGTTTTTAATCCATACCGCATGTTAACGCAGACTGTAATAGACACAAAAGACATTTTACATGGCATAGAGATAGTCTCACGTATACCTTTTACCGGAATTTTGTATAACCCTAACTTAGGATCGATAACGACAGCCGAAGACGTTCGCCGAAAGCTGCCGATTGCACAAGATTTGGCACAAAGTAGTAATTTACCCCTTGTTGCCACTTGCACATTGCGTCACCTAAAACCGCAGTTACAGGATATAGAGAACCTTTTTTGCATGGATGCGGTGTTTTAATAGCTTTGCTATTTAATAGTTTTACTCGGGTGAGCCGTGTAAAAGTGTTATTTTTAGTAGTTTTACTCGGGTGAGCCGTGTAAAAGTGTTGCTTTTGCTTCAGATGTGCTTTATACTGAATTTATGAGGGTATTATGGCACAATTAATAGAAAGAAAGGCTTATATTGACCAAATTAAAGGTTTTGTAAACATAGAGCAGATTAAGGTCATTACAGGCGTTCGCAGGTGCGGTAAATCAGAGGTCTTAAAACTCGTTAAACAGGAGATTCTTAAAAGTACGGACGAGGAACATATAATTTTCCTTAACTTTGAAGATTATGAACATGTTGATTTATTAAACCCAAA
>WQWU01000006.1 GCA_009785215.1 Treponema sp.
AGAATCTTTATTTTCTCTTCGGCAGTATACCTTTTTCTTTTGCCCATCTTTCCCTCCTGAGCATTGGTAATACCACCTTATAAGCTTTGGTCTAATTCGGCAAGTTCAGCGTGGGCACAACATTAGGAGATGCACATATTGTACAGGCTGGAACACCAGTAAACGGTATTTATACTAGAATTAATAATGCTTTTGTAGAACAAGGTGTGCAATATACTGTAGTTTATTTAACTAGCCCTAGAGGTTCTGCATTAGATGCAACTCACGTTGTTACATTTCCAAACTAAGGAATAAATTTTGCTAAATAATAGGAGAAATAAATGGCAATAATTACTGAAAATTGGGGACATAATTTTAGACATCATGGAGCTCCGCTCGATGAGAATACAATTTTTGAAACCCTTGAACAGATAGATAACCAAAATCCAAATATTGGAATTCCAAATAATGAGAGATTTAAAGGTCAAAAATTTATTGTAAAAACCGTCTATGAAAAAGACGAAAACGGCGTATATATAATTGATGAAGACATCGAGGGTGATGACAAACGAATTAATATTGGTCCGAAGGAATTCTGGTTCGATATAGATTATAAACCAGCCGGTAATCCGGAGTATTTTTGGATTTACGATGATGATGAAAAATGGTTTACAGAAAATAATTTCGTTGGAAAGAACAGACATGATATAATTTCAAACGAACAAACACAAATAAGAAATCGTCTTGGCATTGTTGCTGTAGGTGTATTTAATTCTCAAGTCTGGAACGCTACTGGTAATACAACTTATTGGCTAACCGAGCAAGAAGAAGAAATAATCCCCCAACCAGTTCTCTACACCCCCGATATTCCCGAAGTAAATTTGGATGATATTTGGAGCGCAATCAATACTCACGAGCATATATTCCGAGTAAGGAAGCCCGTCACTGCGTTGGAAGTCGGCGGAGTTAAGAAAGGGGATAGGTTGTTCGGGGATAGTTATAAGAAGATTTTTTATAAGATGTTCTATCCAGATGTGGAGTTCGTGGAAGTGAAATTAGCCGCCTAAAACAGCCTTTTTAATTCTTTTTTCCATTCTTTTTGCATACTCAAATAATTCGTTATAAACAACATCAAGTTCAGTTTTTTCAAAATGCTGTTGCAAGCTTTTCTCAAGTATACTAATTGGCATAGTAGGTAGTTTTCCGCCAACTCTAGCGGAAATAATGCCGTCTTCTTTTGTAACCCATAAATCAGTTCTTTTTAACCCTGCGGCTTCTTTATTAATACGGAAGCCAAGTTGTCTTAAATCATTTGAATTATCTATCATAATTTATTATAAGCCGTTACCGGTAACGGTGTCAATAAATATTAAAATATTGTTACCGGTAACAAAAAATATTTTTTTTCATTTCGTTAATATATATGCATGAAGAAAAACATGAATATTTTAAATTCACTTACATTACCAATCCCTCCAATCCCCCCAATCATCAAACCCATTGACTACGGTTAGCGCCCTACCAGCTCAGCCATTGACTGCTACGGTCTGTAAAATTGTAACTTTGTAACAAAGTTACAATTCAAAACTACAATTCAAATTTAAAAATAAGGAAAAATTATGAATAACGAATTAAATGAAAAAATCGAAGTATTTGTAAAAACGATGATTAAAGAAGGGTTCTACAAATACAAGCCACTTAAAGGCACATCGGTCATGTTTGACGGCGAGACATCTTGGTCTTACTTAGAATACGTCAAAACACGCCAATTTATAACAGGCTATAAAAGAGACGGCGCGCCTAAATATCTCGACTTGAATATTATTGATATGAATAGGACGGACTTTCCACTGGTTACAAAAACTATTTACGATATCAACCGACCTTTTGGTAAAGTGAAAGACGAGCCAATTTTAAATACGGCAAAACCGCTAAGCGTTAAATTTCCAATTGAAGGTTTTAATAATTCACAGGACACCTTAATATTTTGGAAACACCTAGAATATCTGTGCGGTGATGTTTCGGATGATATTAAAGAATGGGTCAAAGACTGGTTGTGCGATATTATCCAAGACCCTAATAATAAGAAAGGCACCGCCCTTATATTTATTGGAAGCCAAGGTTGCGGGAAAAGCATATTTTTCGATAAGCTGATGTTTGCTCTTTTGGGCGAATATTTCCACTACGATAATGGTAAGGAATACAGCGAAAAGTTCAATTTAAATTTAAAAGACAAATTGCTAGTGAACTTTGACGAAGGGTTTGCTACAAAATCCAAATCATCCGAAGCAAAATTAAAATCTTTCATAACTCAGCCAAATATGAAACTCGAAGGAAAGGGCACAAACTCCACTATTATTATTAATCCTGCAAGAGCAGTATTCACCACTAATTCAGGTTATGCTATGAACACCGCAGGTGATGACCGGAGATTTGCAGTATTTAATACAGTAAAAAAAGATTTTATTACACCAGAATATTTTGACAGGTTTTTACAAGCTGTTGAAAATACAGAATTACTTCAAAAATTCATGTATGAATTAAAAACCCGAACCATTACTTCTAGATTAAATATTCCGCCAGTAACAGAAGCGAAAGAAGCCCAAAAGACTTATTCAGCCAGTAAAATCGCCGAATGGTTCGATTTCATAATTACTACAAAAAGCGATTATGAAATTCCATTAAAAGACAATTCCCAGTCTTCATATAATTTTACAGGTCGTTTATGGGATGAAAACACTGAAAATCAAAAAGTCATGTTCAAGGAAAATGCGTTTGCTTCGTTTTCCAGTTTTCAGGGTAAAAATGATTATATTGACTCTACAAACAAGCTTTTTAGCGCACTTAGAGAATATTTGAGCAATAAGGAATGGACTATATCAAACGAAACCAAAAGAATTACAGGTTTTGGGTTTACTTATGGAAATAATAATATTCAAAGGGTCTGGGTCTTAAAAAAATAATACAATAATTATTAACAGGCTATCCGAGAATTTACCCTTGGATAGCCCTTTTTTATTTCTGGCAACTCCTAAATTATGTAACAATGTAACATTGAAACATACATTTTAAAAATAAAATAACTAATTATTAAATAGCAATACAGCTATTATAGCTTCTGCATCTGCTAGCACCGGTGCTTTAGCTAGCAGAGGAGAAGTTATTTTATGAAAACAGAAAAAATCGAAAAAGAAAAATGGCGGCAAATACTTAAAGAAGCCTGTTATTTAAAAAACATTTCTATAAACAAAATAATCAAACAATTTAATATTCCTAATGACAAAGCCGAATTGGTATTACAATCCGTTCATTTTTCCAGAAATAAAAAAAGAGATAAACAGAACTACGTCAGAACTATGAATTCCAAAAAAGCACAAGGTTTAATAGCAAGTCTTAGGGCGGATAAAGTAAAATGGAAAGAAATAGCAAAAATAGTCGGTTTATCGGAAAAGCATTGCATTAAGTTGCACAAAAAAACTAAAGATGTATTAATAATCGAAGAAGAATTAAGCCCTGCAAGAAAATGCTGGTTGGATTTAGTGTTAAAAGGCTATAGTTATACTACGAGAAGTTATAAGAATAGAAAGCCAAAAGAAAAAAGTTATATTTTGACAGAAAAAGAAAGAGAATATGTTCAAAATCAGCTTATAAATAATCCTGCTTACAACAATAAAAAACTATCTGATTTTTTATTATTATCTTTTGAGGCGTCAGCCTCTATTAATCCAATTGCTATATCTAATTTTACAAATGATACCTTTTTTAAAATTGATTTTGATTGCGGTAATGGTTATAACACTGAGGAAAAATCAGCTTGGGACACCTATAGAATAGCCAAATCCTACGGATTTCCCGGCACTCCTAAAGATTTTTTTACAGAAATTAAAGAGAAGGGTACTATTTTAATATATCATCATACAAAATTGGCTCATATTGAAATATTTATGAAAACAGATAATTTACAATAAGAATACTGTTTTTGCCTAACTATTCATTTTAGTAGAACTATATATCATAAGGAGAAATAATATGACATTTTTATCAGAACTAATCAAATCAGAGGAAACTGTAAAAAAGTTTGAAGAAGAATATTATATTAATATTCATGGCGGTATAAAAAAAGAAAAATATGAAATACGCTCTATGCCATTGGCTTTTCAATTCGGCGTAATATTAACGGAGGCAATAAATGAAAAAACTAATTAATAAAATAAAAATATACAGACTTAGATTAAAACATCATATCAGATTGTTTATTCTAAAATTTCCAAAATTCTATATGTATACAACAGAGAACAATTGGAGAATTTGGAATTAGTGAATAGCTGGGAGCAGTGAACTATAAAATATAAATAGAACAGAGAGGTAGATTATTAAGGATTTGCTACCACAAGCTAATTTATCCTTAAATAAGAAATTATTTTAAAAGTTATCTAAAGTGATTTTTATTTATTTTTTACTAATTATAAAGACTCAGGTTGCTGAAAAGTAATCTATTTCTCCTTATATAGGGGTAGGCTTAAGACACCTACCCCGTTTTTTTTTTAATCTATGAACAATAAATCTATAAAAGATATAATAAAAGAATTAGAAAAATTAAATCTAAATACTGATGATATTTTAAAATTGTATATTTGGGCTTTCAATAAAAGATACCAAGTTTTACCTAATCAAAAGAAAATAGAAGATATTTACAATAAGAAACTATAAAAACCAAAGATTTTGAAAATCATTTGACTATCTACATAAGGAGATAGATTAAATGGTTGCACAATTTAATGAGTCAAACAAAGTAGGTAAAACGGCGGAAGCCTTTGCGGAGCAGTTTTTTAAAAAGTATAATATTAGTTATAGAAATATCAGTGATGATAAAAAACACCATGATTTTTTAACAGATAGGTTTGGGAAAGTAGAAGTAAAGAGAAATTATCATGACGCAATTTGGGGTAAAAAAGGATTATATTTCTGGGTCGAATTAGAGTTAGATTATAAAGAATTCACAGGCTGGTGGTATAAAACTAAGGCAGATTATTTTTTATTTTTTAATGAAAAAGGTTCTGCTATACTAATAAAGAACGATACAGTATTTAAGGATTATGTAAATCACAAAATCAAATACGGCGAACAAACACCTTACGGAGAAAACCGGATAGATTTCAAGAAAGACCAAAGATATAATCGCGTCATTGACGTAAAGAATATGCGTATTTATTTGGATAACCTAAATGATACAGGTATTGATATAAAAAAATATGTAAAAAGAGAGAGGGTCAATTAATGTTAGAGTATATTATTTTTGGAATTATTGGAATTGCTATTGGGTTATTATTGCAATTCACTCATTATAGAATAGAAAATGCGGGCTAAAATATGTAAAGAACCCGGTTGCAATATTCTAATACAACCGGATAAAACTTACTGCGACAAACATATAAAAGAAAAGAAAATGCCTTTTGAAAACGCAGTAAGGAATAACGCCTTATTATATAATACTACAGCGTGGAAGAAATTAAGGGCTCAAAAAATAAAGGAACAGTCATTTTGTAGTAAATGCGGAATAAATAAAAATCTGTCGGTTCATCATAAATTACCACCATTAGGCGATAGTGCAATATTTTATGATTATAATAATTTAGACGTATTGTGCGATAAGTGCCATAGAATTGAAACTAACAGGGAAATATTAAATAGAAATATATTTACTTTTTCCGGTTAATATATTATTATATAATAAGGAGAAAAAGAGTGTTACATATACTATTAATATTGGCAGTCGTATTGTTATTGACTGGATTAATTAAACTTATTCCTTTTCTATTTTTGCTGGTATGCGGAATTATCGGCATTATAGCAAAAGGAATAAACAGCGTAATAAATAATATTAAATATAATTTTGGAAAATAAGGAGATACTATGAAAAAAATAATATTTTGCCTTTTGGCTTGTATGTTTATCATGTTTACCAGTTGTGAAGATGATTATGCTGATTACTATTATGAAGTAACTGGAACTGCTACCCACGTTGATATTACTATGAGTAATCTATTCGGCGGCACAATCCAGCATAATAATATTGAGACACCTTGGACTTCGCAAACCTTTAGAAATGACTCGCCAACCAACAGTATACACGCCTATATTTCAGCACAGAACAGGCATAATACTGATACTACTGTAACTGTAAAGATTTACAGGAACGGAGCAGTAGTAAAAAATACTACAAGTTCTGGTGGTTTTTGTATTGCTACAGCGTCATATACTAATAAATAAAAAAAATATTTAAACCCCATACCCCTATTAAAAAATATTATTAAAAAATTATAAATCACACCCCGCAGTTCAGATTTTTATCTCAAGACATTTCTCCGATTATAACTAATTTAATATAGGAGAAAAAATGCCAAGAGGCGGTAAATCAAAACCAATAGAAGAACATATTTCCAGCGGCACAAACAGACAGGACAAGCAAGGAATAAATCCGTCAATTACGGATTACGACCGTTTAGAGGAAATGAAAAAAACTTTATTCGATGCTTTCAATAAATCAAAAGTTAAATTAGAAAATGTGGATATAGATAAAAATCCAGAAAGTTATAAAGCAATTAATTCTGTAATGAGCGACCAAATAAAAACATTTTTCGCAATATCAAAATATCAAGTAATTAAAAACGATGCCAAGAAAGAAGAAAACGGAAAACTTAATATCACAGATTTCAAGTAACCATTTAAAAGAAGTTTTAGAATATTGCGACAATATAAAAAAGAAAAAAATACTTTCAGGGATATACACAAAAAAATCAATTGAAAGATTTTTGAAAGATATTGAACGCCAGAAAGACGAAGACTTTTTATATGAATTTCGCTCTGACTTAGCGGACAAAGTAATTGATTTTGCTGAGCAATTATATATACCTGATTTAAATTCAAAATTAGTTTTATTGCCTTGGCATAAATTCATTTACTATAATTTATTCGGGTGGGTTCATAAACTTGACAATAACCGCAGACGTTTTAGAACAAGCTATTGCGAAGTAGCAAGAAAAAACTCAAAGACAACCAGTCTTCTTTTTCCAATTATTTTATATGATTTTATTACTACAAATTCGGCGGAGTCATTTTTTGTAAGCAAAGACGGAAACCAGTCAGCAAAGACTTATACGGAATTAAAGCAAATATTTATTGAAACATTTAATATTGATAAAAATACTTTTATTACAGACAGCGGAATTAGAATAGGAAGCAAGTTTATACAGTTTTTCTCATCGGAAACACGAGGGACTGACTCATATAAAAACAGTTGTTCCGTAATAGACGAGTTCCACCATTACGATAATGACAAAGTAATTACTTCTTTTAAATACGGCGGTAGGGCAAGAATAAATAATTTAGTATTAATTATCACGTCAGCGGGAAATAATATATCTAGCCCTTGTTACGCTGAAAATGAGAAAGCCAGAAAAGTATTAAACGGTTTATTAACTGATGAAACTTATTTTACAATAATTTTCGCATACGATGAGGGCGATGATTGGAAAGACAAAAAGAATTTTATTAAAGCAAATCCGTCATTGGGAACTATAATAAGACCTGAAATATTAGACATCGATTTGGCTGACGCACTAATAACGCCTAGCCATCAAGCGGATTTTAAAAGCAAAACTTGCGGCATTTGGCAAGCGTCAACAAGCAATTGGATTTCATTGCAAAAATGGGACACCGAAAAAAGAAATAGGGAAATAAATATAAAAGAGTTCAACGGTCAATTTTGCTGTGCCGGATTGGATTTATCTTCAATAAATGATTTTACAGCATATACAAAATGTTTTGAAAGAGAAGGTCTTTATTATTTTTTCCACAAGTTTTATATTCCTGCGGAAACAATAAACGAAAGATACAGGTCGGAAAATATTAATATTAACGAATGGATACACAGGGGAATAGTAACGGCAATTCCGGGCAACGTAATAGATTATGATTTTATTAAAGAAGATATAATAAGCGATGCTGGATATTTTAATATTACAGAATTATGTTATGACAAATGGCAAAGCAATAAACTGATAGACAGTTTGGAAGAAAATCTACCGCATACTATGTTTATTCAATATGACCAATCATTAAAACAAATGACAAACCCAACCAAACAATTCGAGAAGTTTATTATGGAAGATAAAATAATCGACCCAAACCCTGTAATGAAATGGATGGTAACTAACGCAGTAATACGACCAGACGCTAACAATAATTATAAAGTAATGAAACAGTATAAATCATCAACACAGAGAGTAGACGGAGTTATTACAAGCATAATGGCTTTGGATAGGTGTGTAATTAGCGATAACAAAACTCTGGTAAATAAAGACTTCAATTCAATTTTAAATTTATTTTAATTAATAACTAAATAATATGAACCTCTTGTATAAAAGGAAATACGAATAATGGGATTATTTGATATATTTAAAAGAAAAACAAACAATACAACAAGATTTGACGCAAGATTTACAAGTTCAAGTGATGTTATAACCTCGCATGACGCTACCAGTTTTGCAGCAGTTGATTTAATCGCTTCGTCATTGGCGAACCTATCCGGCTCGTTTTATAATACGCAAACAAGGCAGATATTAAAAGACTATAATTTAAACACATTAATTAATTCACCGAATTATGACGAGACAAAATTCCAGTTTTTTTATTCTTCGGTAAAAGATTATTTTAACGGTAACGTCTACTGGTATAAATACGACAATGACGAGGGAGATATAATCGCTCTCTTTAGATTAAATCCAAACCACATGAGAGTAGAAAGGGACTCATTTAATCAAAAAGTTTTTTACTACAACGGCAACGAGTATTATGGAAATAAAATATTGCATATTCCATCCCGATACGGTTATGACGGACTTACAGGAAAATCAATATTTTCCGAGTGCAATAGAATATTCTCAAATTCTTCCGAATTAGACTCATATATTAATAATTCATTTAATAACAACGTGGGAAACAGGTTAGTTATTGATATTACAAAAGAATTCCCTAACGCCACCGAAGAACAGATACAGGCGTTAAGAAATAAATTTTTAAATAATTACACAGGAATTAAGAACGCCGGAAAGCCTTTAATTAAATCAGGTAAAATCGAGTACGGAAAAATTGAAACGGAATATAAAGACAACAGGGCGAACCAGTTAATAGAAAACAGGCAGTTCCAAGAAAAAGAAGTAGCAAAATTATTCGGAGTTCCGTTAGCATTATTAACAGGCGGAGAAAAAGAAAAGGAAATAGAAAGCCTTTATATTTTATTTATAGAAAATTCTATACGCCCGATTGCTACAATTTTCGAGCAAAACATTAATAAATTAATACCTGTTTATGATAGGCATAAAATATTTTTTGAATACAGCTACAATTCATTATTAAAGACTTCATTGCAAACAAGAATAGACACTTACGCAAAGCAATTGACTAACGGCATATTATCACCTAACGAAATTAGAAAGAAAGAAAATCTATCAGAAATAGAAGCCGGAGATACGCTGTTTGTTCAAGCTAATCTGCTTCCATTAAAACAGGAAATTATTAATAGCTATATGGCTAAATCAAAATTATTAATGCAGGAAATTAATACAACATCGCCTAATACTTCTGGAGACCACGATAATAAAGGAGATGATAAATCATAATGAAAAATAAATTTAAATCTATAAAAAATCTACTTTTAATTTGGATTGTGATAATTATAACCGCAATAGTATTTATGAATAAAGTTGATTGGCTTCCTTTAGTTCAAAATCTAGCATGGGCGGTATTAGGATATTTCGGCGCTAATGTGGCGCAGGATAAAATATTTGCCGACAAAGACAAATTAAATAATGGTTTATAGGAGTTATTAAATGGGAGAGTTTATTTGGTTGGGTGAAGCATTAAAAGAACACCCTATATTATATTTAATATTTATTATTTTATTATTGTTAAGTCCTCTTATTCAAAAGATTTTAAACCACTGGTTAGGCAACTGGAATAAAAAAGAAACAAAAATAATTAATAGTTTTACTCAAGAACTACACGATATAAGAGATGATATAAAAATTACAAAAATGACTGCATTAAAGAATACGGTGTATAACGAAGAAATGCACGACTACGATAGGTTAGAAGCATTATTAGAGTATATTTGGCATGGTGGAAATCATACTACATTAACTTACGGAATAGGAAATATAATTTTAAAAAATAAAGAGATATGGTGGAGTTTGGTTCACAAAAGAGAGTCTGAACAAAATAACGCTCACACTTCATATAAACCGTCTTTGGACAAAATATACAGGGCGTTAGGTTATCCGGCAGGGGCTGAACACACAGTCTATTATAACGCTTAACTAATTAACAGGAATTAAAATGATAGCAAGAATATTATTAAGAAGGGACACAACCGAAAATTGGAACGCGGTAAATCCCATACTCGACAATGGAGAAATGGGAATAGAAATAATTGGTAATGAAAGAAAAATTAAAATTGGAGATGGGTCAAGTAATTGGAATAATTTGAGTTATGCGACACTAACCAAAGAAGAAATAATTAATTATATTTCTGATGAATTAGATAAAAGACCTACAGGAAGATTTTTAAATTCATTTGCTACTTTTGCAGATATATATACACATACTAACCAATTTGATATTCAAGTAAATATTAATGATTTTATAACTGTAAGGGAAGACGAAAATAATGATAATTATTCAACAAGATATACAGTTCAACAAATAATTAACGGTCAAATAATTTGGATTTATGATTTTACTTTTTCAATGCCATTACCTGATGGGACTGACAGTGCGACTAAGTTTTACTCTGCTGACAGCGGAGAAGATTATTTGGAAAATATATTTTTACCTGCAAGCGGAAGACAAAGAATTATATATAATCCCGGTGAAACTGATAATACGCCAAGGCAAGTAACAGTAGCGCACGCTTCCCATTCAAGCAGTTCTGATGTGGCTGAAACTGCTAATTTTAGAACAGCAATGAGCCGTAATATTATACGAAATGCTAATGATACAACAAGGCTTGCAACTTGGGCTGATGTATATATGGCGATTATGTATAGTATGTTTGTTGAGCCACCGCCTACACAGCCAACAGCAATATCAATTTTAAGAGTATCAGGTTCTAATTTAAGGTTTATTCCCGGAGATACACAAACATCTTTTTTTAGGGTAATGATTAACCCTACGCCAAATTCAGCAATAGCGACATATAGTTGGAGCGTAGTAAGTAATAATCCAAATCATATTACAGTAACAACAAGAAATCCTTCCGAATTTACAAATGAAATAGATATAGGATATACTCCTGTAGCCGGAGCAAACTTTGATGATATTACAACAGTTGGATTAACTATAACCGCCAGAGCAACAAGTGTTACCCCAAACTTAACAGCAACTTTGACTATTAATAATATTTCAAAATGGACGGGTGTATGTTAGGAGAGAATATGATTAGTTTAAGTGAAAAAAATAAAGAATATGAGAAAATAATTGAAAAAACAAATACAAATATTTTAATAGGAACGCCCGATATAGGAGTTAATGGATTTTCCGTAAAACTTTATGAATGTATTGATGATATATCGTCTGATTTTGAATTATATGTTTATTCTAAAGATAAAGTTATTTTATCTAAAGACGCTGTTACATTAATTATTGCGTCATTAATTCTAAAAAAATATAAAAGAATAAATATTGCTTATGACGTTGGGGAAAATACTTTAAAAGAAGTTGAATATCTGACAAAGGCTTTCGTAACTGCAAAATCAATTAGAGAAGACAATATCAGAATACCTAGAATAAATTGGTCGTTAAACTTTTCCGGCGGTATGGACTCTACGGCGTTAAGGTATTTATGCCCTGAATTGATAACTACTTCTACAAAGTTTTCAAACAAAGATTTTTTACCAGACGATATTTTTAAAGACAGTATAAGCAGTTTGAATATTGTAACCAACGCAAACGAGTTTTTATTGGCAAATTATTCTTATGGAATGTTTGCTTTAAGTTCTTTAGTTCATTCAGACTCATTAGGTATTAAATATATAATTAGCGGAAAAAATATGCTTGACGGCTGGACTGGATTTAATTTCTTAACAGGGAAAACAGATTTTATAAGCGAGAGTTGCAGTAATTACGATACAAAAGTTTTATATCCGATTATTGGATTAAATGCTATAGCAACACAAAATATTTTATATAAATTATCTCCAGAAACTTATAATAATTATTTTAAATATAATGACGGAACACTGACAAAAAAATGGCTTTTAGAATTCCAATACATGAAATAATTACAGGTGAAGCTCAAGATTTAAAAGAATTGATAATTGATTATGATTATAATTTTAGCTGGAGATATTTATCAATGTATGTTGTAAAAAAATTAGGAATAGCAGGGGCGTCAAGATATATTAAATATATTCCTCTTGAAATTGAGAAATTTGTAGAACAATTTGATTTGGATTTCTATGAAAAATACGATATAAACGCTTTAAAAAATATACCGCTGGACTTTTCAGAATATTTTTTAAATTGTTTGGAGAAAGCAGGAGTACAACTTTATAATGACAAAGATTATGAAGAAAGAAGTAAAGTTTTAGAATATTTAGGATATAAATAAAAGGAATAAATTATGAAAAAAGAAAAAAGAAAATTATCATTTAAGGATATTGAAGTTCGTTCCAGCAATTCGGAAGGAAAAAAAATTATCGAAGGAATTATTCCATATAATTCAAAATCTCTGCCAATCTGGGGCACAACCGAAATAATCGGCAGAACAAGTTTTAATAAAACTCTATCCGACAAATTAGAAGTCAGGGCAATGTGGAACCATAATGACAATTATATTTTAGGCAACACAAAATCAGATACATTAATTTTAGAAAATTCTGACGCAGGATTAATTTGCCGTTGCGAATTACCAAACACAAGCTACGCTAATGACTTATACGAAATTATCGACAGGGGAGATGTAAAAACAATGAGTTTTGGTTTTACTCCTGTTAAATGGGAAGAAGATGACAAAGGGAAAACAAGGACTTTAAAAGAAGTGCAATTGCACGAGGTTTCTTTTGGAGTTCCATTCGCAGCCTACCCTGAAAGCACCTCATTAACTTATATGAGGGGTTTAGAAAAAATAAATGTGAATATAGAAAAATTAAATGAAGTGCTGGAAAAGCCAGACTTTAGCGATGATGATAAACTAATTATTAAACAAACTGTTGATTCATTAAGAAATCTTATTGGTGATGATAAAGAAGAAGCCGTCGAAAGTGAGCCAGTGAAAACTACTCAGGAAAAAATAGACACTCAAATTGAAGAACCAAAAGAGGATTTAACAAATATTCAACTTCAAGTTGAAGCGGAATTAGCGGTATAAAATAAAAAAAGGATTTAAAAAAAAATGAACGAAAAACTATTAGAAGTAAATATCGAACTTAGAAAACTAAGCGAAAAAATTAAAGACGGAAGCGTGAAAGCGGAAGACGCACAAAAAGAACTTGACACGCTTAAAACACAAAAAAGAGAAATTGAGCAAAAAATAGCCCAAGCAAATATTCCTACAGAAGAAAGAACAACCTCTTTGGCGGATATTAAGAAAGCAATGATTGAAAAAAGAGCAATCACTCTTAATGGCACAGGAGCTATAAACCAAGTAAAAGAATTACAGAAAGAACTCTCAAGGAAAAAAGAAATTTTAAATTTGGTTAGATATTTTTACGGACCAAACGCAGCAACAAATATTCCTATTCTTTCCCCTGGACTTGCAACTCCGGCAACAGCCGCAGAAGGAGCAACCGGAATTAATGCTGATACACAAGCGGCATTAGGAAATAAATCTTTAACCCCTCATGCTTTTGTTTCTATTCTTCCAGTAAGTGCGGAAACTCTTTCATTAGGCAGTATTAATTTTGAAGCGGAATTGCCTGCTATTTTCGCAGACGCTTTCGCAGATGGTTTTGCAAAACAAGTTATTGAAGGCGACGGCACAGGTTTAAATTTCAACGGATTATTCACAGGTCTTGTAAATAATGTAGAATGCTCAACAGTAGGCTCTCCAAAAATTGCTGACCTTGTTTCACTCGCATTAACAATGAAAGATTACACCGATGACGCTGTAATTGTAATGCACCCGACTGTTTATTCCGCAATTCAAGCGGATGCCACTGTTGGAGTAGCACAGCTTTACAAAGAAGAATTAATCAGGTCAAAAACAATCGAAGGCGTAAAAGTTATTTTGACAGGTTACGCACCGTCAGAAACAGCCACCGGCTCTACAGTAGCGGTAGCTGGAAGAATGAGTGATTACGGTTTAGGTTTAGCAAGTGAGATAACTATTGAACCAATTAAGAAAGTTGGCGATACTAACACTTATTTCCAAGCGATAGTTTTCGCTAACGGTCATAAAATAATCGGCAAGAATTTCTACGGATTAAAAACGAAGTAAAAACTTTTAAACGCCAAGCAACTTAATCGCAACAGCCTCCTTGCTTTTCATTATTGCTTGGCGTTTTTATTTTAACTAAATATTATGATAGTAACAGTAGAACAATTTCAAAAATATTCAAATGTATTTACAGATAATATTGAATTACAAGAGTCATACTTAAAATCATCTCAAATTATTGTAGCGGATTACTTAGGTTACAACCCCGAAGAATATCTATTTAACTCAAAGACCTGCCAACTGGAAAAAATAACTGAAATTCCCGAAATAATTAAAATCACGATTATGAGAATTGCTTCGCTATTACAAAGCGAGTCAGACTCCAATATTGGGGTTACTTCAAAATATTTTGGAGACAGTGGAAGCAGAACTTTTATTAATTATACGAATTTTGACAAATATTTACTTCAAGTAAGCAATTACAGGTTAATACGGATTTAATAATGCTATCTGCACAAATAGACTCTAAAGCGTTTGAAAATAAATTGAGAGTTTTCTCATCAGGCTTGGGAAATATATTTACAGAATTATTAAATACTGTTGGCGAAAAAATGACTCAAGAAGCGAAATCATCCGCACCCAGAAGAACGGGAAAATTGGCAAGTTCAATTAATTTTATTTTTTATGACGATAACAAAGCGGCATTTACAACGAAAAAAAATATTAATAAATCAAATATTTGGTATTCAAATATCAGGGAGCATGGGGCAAATATTGAAGCAAAAAACAAAGAATATTTGATTTTCAAAATTAACGGAGAATGGAAAAAAGTTAAATCAGTAAGAACACGCCCTCAGCCGTTTATGAAGCCTGTTTGGGAGAATTATTTCGGCGGCGGAAATTCAAGAGGTTATAAAGAATTAGCAAACGCATTGTTGCAAAAAATGAATGAGGAATTAAAATAATGATTAATTTTAAAGAACAGCAAGATATAATCGTCAATTATATTAATGAAAATTACGAAAGTTATTTAAAACAATATAATATTAACCAGCCAAAAATTACTACGGATTATATAGACTTTGACAAATATAAAAATGATTTTATTTGTTATGTGGAGTTTGATAACACTACTTTTCCCGCAACTGACAGATTTAATGATGATTGTTCAATTGTTGAAAAACTATTAATAAATATATTTTTAGTATTCAGGAATGACACTCCAGCCAACTTAAATGAAAAAATGCTTAATGCTGCGTCTGCTTTTTTTGAAATGATTAGAGAAAAAAGAATAGTTTTGACAGTGAATATAAATAAAATTGATTTCTTCAAGTATATAGAGGGCACTAATAATATTGTTAGTTCTAAATTGAACTTAGAGTTAAGTTTGGAAATATAACTAATTAATATGAATAGTAAAGGAAATATATTTTTTGCTACTGATTACGCAAAAAAGAATTATAAAGAAAAAAAGAAAATTAAGAAAAATAATTGCCCGTCTTGTGAAATAAAAATCCCAAAAATTGTTGTGGAAAGCACTTATTTAGAAGATGAGATTAGAGATGAAGATTTAAAAAACTAATAGGAGAGTTAAATGAAAATTACAGGAAGTAAAGCTCAAGTATTTATTGACAGTTTCAATGATACTTCGATTGTTAATGGTACAGGAACAAATACTACGGAAGCCAGACAAAAATATTTTGTTATTGATAAAGCCGAAGAAAGTAATATTCCAGTTGTAAAAGGAACATTTTTTATTGCACCGCAAATTGGCGGTTCAGCAAATCAAATAATGTTGAAAGAAGGAGACAGGCTTTTCAAAATTAATGAGGAAAGATTTTGTAAAACAAATGCATCGTTTGAGTTCAGTTTTGGCTCTGTAGATGTAGGCGATGACTGCGACCCGGGAGCTACAATTTCAGATGGTATTTTATCGTTAACAGGAAGTTTGGCTGGTTTATTCAGATACGATGATGAAACCCAAGACTTTGACTGTGTTACCGATATAATTGTTAACCGTTTCTTGGATATTGTTGAAGATAAAGGTGATGGTCAATATGAGTTATTCCCAAGAACAGATAACCAAATCTACCTTTTAACGCTGCTTAATTCAGGCGGTAAAGCAGGGCAAACTGAAAATTGGCTTTTTGCTCCAATAAATATTAATTCTATGTCAATGAGTTTGGGAAACACTGACGCTCAAAACAAAGATTTAAGTTTTAGCAAAGGCGAAGGAAAACCAATAATTTATAAAATTCCAGTAGCAGCATAAATAATTCAGGAGGCAATTTATGGCAATATTAAGAAGTATTTATCAAAAAGATAAAGAATATATTTTTAAGTCTTTCGATAATAATAAAAATGAAAATCCGGCAAAAGTAATATTTAAAAGATTTCCGTTTTCGGATGAGTCTTTTCCAGTAGCAAATCAAAAAAGTATATTAGAGTCGCCTATAGCAAAAGGATTTGATAATTCTCAAAAATCAAGAGAGCAATTAGTAGAACATATTATCGGAGTAATGATAGATAATATTTCCGCAAATAGAATTAATTTTGAATTATTTATAAGAGAATGTATAGAAGGATTTGAACAGCTTGTTTATAACGATAAAGAAATAAAAACAGTTTCGGATTTTTTAGAATTACCCCAATCTGCGATACAAAAAATTGCGTTGGAATTATATTTATATTCAAGAACAGAAGACGAGTTTACTACAGAAGAAAAAAAAATTTAAAAATAGCATATAAATTACACCTCATCGGGTACAGGAAACTCGATGAGGATAATATCCCATCAGGATATAAAGTAACTACGCCGTCAGACCCATATCCGGTTAAAATATTCGGCGAAGAAAAATCAATCCCAGATAATAAAATTGGAAAATACTTAAATAAAGAATTTAATTATTATTTAAATATTTACGAAAACAATAAATTATTTGGATTACCTTATAAAAATTGGATTGATATGCCTAAATGGTTAATTGACTTGCATAAAATGTTTTCAAAAATAGAAGTTGAATATGAAAATAATAAGAGTTATTAACTAATTTAAAAAAGGAATATTAATGTCTGATTTAACATTGCGAATTAACGCAGATTACGAAAAAGCACAAAAAGCATTTACAGAATTAGCAAACACATCAGAGGAAACCCGACAGAAAATTGAAAAGTTTTCAGATAGTTTTCAAACTAAACAGGTTGACTCCTTTATAGATAAACAAAAATTATTACAAACTTCATTAACAGGAACTCGAGGCGAAACTGTTGCAATGCAACAGGCTTCTAATAATTATCAAAAAGAAATTGAAAGATTAATTAAATCCGGTTTATCTCCCCAATCGGAAGCCGTTCAACGGTTAGTGCAAGAACAGCAAAAACTAAAAGATAAAATCAAAGAAGCTGTTGAAGCTCAAAAAAATCAAGAAAAAATTATGAAAGCGGCGGCTGAAGCCACTACTTTATGTTATCAGGCTATAGCCGCTTCTGCGGCGGCATTATTATTAATGACGCAAAGAACAGCAGAACTTGGAGATGAGCTTGCTAAAACCAGTAGAAGAATTGGAATATCGGTAGAAGGATTACAGGAATTAGATTATGCTGCCAAACAAAGCGGAGTTAAAGATTTTAGAACCCATTTAGACAGATTAAGCAAAACAATGGGCGATGTAAAAAACGATGCAGGCTCTCTAACAAAATATTTAAAAGAAAATGACAGGCAATTATTAGGACAGCTTAAAAATGTAAAATCAAATGAAGAAGCATTTATGCTGTTAATGGACTCTGTAGGCAGAGCACCTGATGAATTTACTAAAGCAAAATTAGCAACAGAATATTTTGGAAAATCCGGCAGGGATTTAATTTTAATGGCAAATGAAGGGGCTGGCGGTATTGCCGAATTAAGAGAGGAAGCGAGGAAATTCGGAGTAATGTCCGAAGAAGCAGCCCGAAAATCAGAGGAATTTTTAGACTCGCAAACAAGATTAAAATCCGCTTTAGGCGGTGTAGCGATAGAATTATCAGAAAAATTAATGCCCGGTCTTACAGATGTAATAAATAAAGTAGCGGATTTTATAGCCGGAGTTGATGATTGGGAAACTGTTTTACTAATTGCAGGAACTGCTTTAGTTTCTCTTACCGCAGGACTTACAACATTTTTATTAGTATCAAAAGGACACGCAATAATTACAGCGTTAGCCGGAGCTATTAAATTATTAATGACGGCTCTTACTGGTCCCGCTGGATTGGCTGGTTTAGCAATAACAGGACTTGTAGCTGGAATAACCGCTTTAGTCGCTATTGACGCTTCACAGGCTAAACAGGGAGAAAAAATAGCTGCTAACTTGGTTGACCAAAAAAATAAAGCGGACTCTTTAATGAGAAGCTACGCCGGATTAAATGAAGATAAAATTGCTGACGCAAGACTTACAAAAGAATTAATTGGTTTATATCCAGAATTATCAGATGTAATAAAAGATAATGAATTAACAATCAGAGAACTTAGACAGGCTTATGAACAGGCACAAGGCGAAAGAGTAAAAGGAGAAGCCCAAGTTTTCATTGACAGGATGAAAGCAGAATATGACGTTATTCAAAACGCAATGAATGCTTTTAACAGAGAAAGAGCAAACGCAGGATTAGCCGCTGTTGATTGGGAAACTTTTGCTGCAAACAGTGGCAGGGTTACTCGTGAATTAAGAAATTTTGAAAGGTTTAGGAATAACGCAAACGATATATTGGCAACAATTGGTTTGGAAGTTGACGTATCAAATAATTTTGGATTTATGGAAACCTTTGAAAGAAGGTCAGAAAATTTAAACTCTGAATTGCAAAGACAAATAATTGAAAGCAATAAAACAATATCGCAAAGATTATCTGAAATTGAACTTACCGCCACTCAAAAAATGAATGACAGAATTAACCAAACAAAATCATTTTTAAAATCAAGGGCTGATTTAGAAAGAACAGAAGGCGAAGCAAGAATACAATCAATACAAAATGAATATCAAAGAATATTAGCCAGCGGAAAATTACATGGTGATGATTTAATCGCTTTAGAAAGGGCGGTATCTGAAAGTATAAAAGAAATCAGAGAAGATTTAGCAAAACAGGAAATAATAGATAATGAAGAATTAGAAAAACTTTTGAGCGAAAGAGTAACACTATTTAAAAATTCATTAAATAATATTGAATTATCAGAAAATCAAGCGCAAAGCGAATTAATAAATCAGGCTGTTTCATACTTTCAACAAAGAGCAGAATTAGAGTCAGAAAACCTAGACGAAAGAATAGCATTTATTCAACAGCAAAAAGAAGAATTATTAGCATTATATGAAGAAGGCTCTTTAGAAAGAATTGCTATTGAAAAAGCGGCTGACGAAGCGATATTAAAAAATAAAAGAGATTTTGCCAACAGTGAAAGACAATTATTAGAAGCAAGATTAAACGCATTTATGGATTTTACAGGTGGTATAGGAGCATTATTAGCATTAGGCGCTGAAAAAAATAAGGCTGCTGCTATTGCAGGAAGGGCAATCGCTTCTTTTGAAGCAGGAATTAATTCTTATTTGGCATTTACAAAAGCCCTCAATGACCCGACTCCAATGCCTACAGCGTTGAGGGCTGCACAAGCCACTGGTATTTTAATGTCAGGTTTGGCACAACAAATAAAAATTAATTCTGCTCCGTTGCCTTCCGCTGAAACTGGCGGCAGATTTATAGTCCCTAATTCTACTGGTGTTGACGGAACTTTAATGAAATTAAATAAAGGAGAAGTTGCGGAAATTACTCCAAGAGGAATGACAGGACAATCTGAAAGTTTTAATTTTAATTTATTAGTTGACGGCAAAGTATTTTCTGAAATCATAAATAAACAAGCAAGAGCCGGAGAGCTTCACACATTGCAATTAGCGGGGAATTTATAATGAGAATTATTTTTAACGATATAATACAGTTTTCTAATGCGAATGAAAATTTAAAAACACCAATGCTGTCGGATGTATTTAATAATCAAATAACTTTTACAATTTCACTGGATAAAATCAGGGAAATAGACTCTATAGGAATTGGTAATACTAACGGAACGTATTTTATAATTAATGGTATAAATATAGATTTTACCGAAAACGGTTTATATTATTTAAATACAAAATTAAATACTTCTGAATTAATTATTAACACTAACGCCACTTATATAGGAAGATTAGCCGCAGGTATTGGAGTTAAAATACCTACATCAATAGCGAAAGAACCAGCGTTTTGTTCTACAGCAGAACCTAGAGTTACATTATCAGGGCAAATAATTTCAGGAATAGGCGGTTATAATTATAAAACAATTTCTTTAGACAGCAGATATAAAATTAATGAATATATAATGAACGAAATTAAATACGGTTATAAATATATCGGATTAGGATATCCGTTTTTTATTGATTTATCAGACGAAAGTTATAAACTGCCTTTTGTTAAATTATATGCAACGGAAGCAAATCAAAGAAGAATGAGTTTTGAAAGCGGAATAAGAAAATATTTATTTTCAAGACGCTGGCAATTTGAGGAGAGATTTTAGTGTATAATTTTTTAGCGGAAATTTCTAAAAAAATCGACAAAGAAATACTGCCAACTCCATATAATTATTATGATAAAACGTCTAATTTATATTATATTGATATGGCTGAACACCCTAAATCTACTTATTGGAGAAATTGGGGTGGTTGGTACGATTATTTTGTAGGAACACAACTTTCAATATATTATGACGGAAGATTTTTACTGCCTGTTAATTCTTTAGAAGATGTAGCAAGGACAAATTATTCTATATATATAAAAGATAAAGAAGTTCAACTAATTGACGGCGGTTCTGTTTCAGGAACAAATATAAATATAATAGATAATGGAAATGCTTTCACTGTTTATTTTGAAAATGTTTTTGATGGAGATGAAGCGTATATAAACACAAATAAACTTGCAATATTTAATATTCCAAATCATCCTTGGTTAGTGCCTTATGAAAAATTAGAATATAATGAATTACTGCCGTTTTTAACCACTACTTTAAATCCAAATAATCCATCTAATAATATTCTGAGAAAGGTAAACAGCAAAATTAGATTTGACGCTCCTAATTTTAATATTAAACTATCAGATAATATTGCCGGAATTACTTTAAATCAGGAGTTTTCTGTAATAATGTATAATGATGACGGATATTTTGATGATGAGATAGATTGGAATTTATTTAATACGCCAATTTATATTAGAAAATCAATTGTTCCAAATCCAAAATACTATAATTTTAAATTAATAAATACAGGAATAATCAGCAACTTAAGCATTTCATTTGATAGAATTCAAATAAACGCTAGCGACAAATTGCGTGCAATGAATATGCCTGTTTGCGAATTAATTACAAATGGTAATGAAAAACTTCAATATATTGATATTAGTGATAAATCTTACGGAAAAAATATACCTATCATTTATGGAAAGAAAAATATTAAATTGCAGGAATTAAACGAACTGGAAGATGACAGGGCTTTATTTGTTGGAGTAGAATATATTAATCAAATATCAAATATTAAAGACAAAGACGAAAATATTATTTCTAATTCTGATGTTTATATTGAAAATAATATTATTATATCAGCCCCTAGTATCGTAGAAACCGCTGATATTAATGGTTATCTAAATAATAAAATCGGTGAAATAATAATAGATTTAATATTTAAAAAAGCGGAAATACCTTTTAATTCCACGTTTTGGAATATTGAAGAAGTAAACAGATATATTTCTTCTTGTGCTAGAATAAATACAATTATTTCCGGCGGAGATGTTAGAAAAACTATACAGGATATTTTGAAAAATGATTTAGCGTATTTTATACAGCAGTCTGACGGTAGATTTACAATTAGGAAATATGGCTGGCATTATAAAACTCATCATATTAAACCAGAAATGATAACAAAACGACCTGAAAAGAATTGGGATAATTCTCATAATAATTTTTTCACTTCCTGTATTATTAATTATATTGACGATAATTTAATAAATCAATTATTTCTATATAATGAAAACGAAAGAGAATTAGAAAATAAATATAGGAAAACAGTGCAAAAAACTTTTGATACGGAATTAAGAACCGTTACTGACGCAAAAAATCTTGCTGTATTACTATCTAAAAGATTTTCCGCAATGCCACAAACTCTAAAAGTATCAGTAGGCGTTGACACTTCGCAATTTGAATTATTAGATACAGTTGAATTAAACGCAGAAATAAATAATAGGAAGTTTAATAATACAAGCACTTATTTTATAAAAGAAATAAATCCTGCACAGGATGTTTTAGTTTTAGAACAAATAAAATACTAAATTTAAAAAGGATAAAAAATGGGATTAATAAGAGTACCAAATCCTGATAATATACCGGAAGCGGTTACTACAGGATATCAAAGACAAAATACAAATATATTTGTAATACAAACCGGATTAGATACAACTTCGCCTTATGAAAACGGAAATAATATTATTATTCCTGCTGGCGGAATTATAGAAACAAATGGCGTAATGTATAAAATTGAAACGCCTGTTACATTAACACGAAACTCATCTCAAATTAATATCGCTCTTTGGATAGAAGTAGAAGCCAGTATAGACGGCTCAACCGCTAATTTAATATTAGTAACCAGACCCGGAATATGGAATTATGCGAAAAATGGTTTTTACAGAAATAATAATAGAAGAACGTTAAATTGGGTTTCAACTGGAGATTTAGCGTCAGCTCCTACTATTGGTGCAGTTTATCAAAGTCCTACTTCAAAAAATATATATCAAGTAAGTTTACAAAAAGGGTGGTATTATGCCAGAATGTCTTCGGGAGCCGGAGGCGGCAACGGCGGAAATACAACAGCCGTAATTCCGGCGGCGGTTGGAGCAGGTGGCGTTGTAAGTGCAGCACCAGAAGAACAATTTGTTTTTTTTAATATTAATGATGAGCCTATAAAAATTAAAATCGGCGGAAGCGGACAAAACGGACAGGCTGGTGAAAATTCTACTTCAAACCAAGTTTTACGAGGTGGAGGCGGTGCTGGTGGCGGTGGCGAAGAAACAATTCTCGAATTAAGAAATAAATTATTTTCTACAAAAAGAATTCCGGGCGGAATAGGCGGTAAAGGGCACTCTAGCACTAATCCAAATAGTGGTGGAAATGGTGGGTGTGATGGAACGCCTGTACAAGATGGAATGAGTTTTTTTGGTCATCAAAGCGGTACAAATTATTCTGCACAAGGCGGAAGGGGCGGTTTGAATAATGGCGGGGGCGGTGGTTCTGGTAATTTATTTATACAGAATGGAACTGCAAGAGATGGTACTGCTGGCGGTAACGGTGGAACAAACGGCTGGAATATGCCAAATGGTTCTAACGGCGGTTATTGCAATATTTTTTCAATTACAAATTAAGGAAATATTTATGAAATTTATGTATAATAAAAAAACACTTGAAGGAAAATATTTTTATGATAGTGAAAATTATGAAGGTTTTACAGAAAAATATCCAATAGACTCGGAGCATATATTTAATGAAGAATTAGATGATTGGGTATTACCGGAAATTAATCTTGATTAAAATATCCGTTTTCTCTCATACTTAAGAAACTTTTTTTATTAAATATTAAATGGTCAATAATATGAAAACCCATTATTTTACCGGCTGACTTTAATCTATCAGTAATTTCCTCATCAGGTGGAGAAATTGCTAATTGACCAGATGGGTGATTGTGGGCGAATATTAAAGCACAGGCGTTATCTTTTATTGCGTGATAATATACCTCTCTTGGGTGTACTATAGTTTGATTTGCTATTCCAATACTTACAATATGTATTCCAATTACTTTATGCTCTCCGTCTAATGTAATTGTAAAAAATTGTTCTTTTCTGTTTTTTGCGTATCTTTGAAGAAAAAAATAAATATCTATAGGCTGCCTTATTTTAATTTCTTTTTTCAATTTTCTAGTAGAAATAATATTGTATGTCATATAAACTCCAAAATAAAAAGGGTTGTCTTTTTTGACAACCCTTAATAATTAAAATTACTTCAACTCATCATGTCTGCGAACGATTACAAGTTTATTATCAGAGAGAATAAATACAATTAAATTCTGCTGATAATTTGTTTTTCCGTCTTTCATAATTGCTTTTGTTGACGCAATTCTTTCTTTGAATTCTAATGTTCTGCCTTTTCCATTGATTATGTCTTCAATGGAATTGCAAAAGGTTATTTTATTAGAACCCGCTTTGCTGTACCAACTTAAATTGGTATTGTCGAGGGCTTTCACCTCTGCCGCTGTTATTTCTTTCTTTGCCATAAATAGCCTCCTAAAATATTATTACTTCATACGAAGCAATTTTAATTATGTTAATTGCTGATATTCAATATTTAACATCCAAATATCCGCAAACTCCGCTTGTTCTTTTTGCCGTTCTTTATTTGTAATTATAAGTTCATAGTCAATAATTTCCCCGGAAAATTGTTCAAACCCTACCCAATCATTTCGGAAATAATACGGAAAATAATCTCCATTATCATTTTTCCAAAAAACCATTTCTGGGTCTCTCATTGCGTCTCCGTTTAATTTTCCATAATGGCAAAGTGATATTTCATTACGAACTATTATCTCAATAGTTAATGGAATAAAAGTTTCGTCATTATTTAATTTAAAATGATTTTTGTTTTTATACGCCATTTCCCAAAGTTTATCCAATATTATTTTGGATTTATTATTTACTGCTTTCATTTTTTCTCCTTTGTTTAATTTCAATATGCTCCGCATTGATTACAATGTTTTTACCAATGCTTTTTAATTTTCCAACAATTCTTAATTCAGAGCCTTTGTTTAATTTGTTATAAACCGAGTTTAATAAATTATTAAAATAAACTTCAATATAAATATTTTCTTC
The DNA here is from genome assembly GCA_009785215.1 of Treponema sp. Taxonomy (GTDB): domain Bacteria; phylum Spirochaetota; class Spirochaetia; order Treponematales; family Breznakiellaceae; genus WQXQ01. The sequence continues at coordinate 25,364 of WQWU01000006.1, forward strand.
CTCTGGTTCATTCTCTTTGGTAAACGACTCTAAAACGAATTTTTTAGCAACATTAAATGTTGGTTCTCTATACACAATACCTTCGATTAAAACACTGTTTAAATGGTTCATTTTATTTCTCCTTATTCTTTCCAATATTTTTTAAATGGGAGTTTTTACACTCCCATTATTTTAATTATTCAACTTCAACATCTGAGTCAGAATAATCTTCGTGTGATAATTGATTGGACTCTAAAGCGTGATTAATTAAAGCATTATCATCAATATTAATTTCAACATTCTTAGTTGCTGACCAATTAATATTATTTCCATCAATGTCGATTTCTATTTCCCAATCATCATCAATTCCGTTTTCTTCTCTGATTAAATCTAAAACAGTTTCCATTTCAATATCACCGTTTCTTTTAAGTATTAAACTATAATCCATAATTACTCCCTAATGCTTTAATAGCATCTTCATATTCCCACGCATAACACTTATTTAAAATATTTGCTGCTTGTGCTTGGTTAATTTTATTTTGCCTATAGGCATTTATAATTGTTTTGTCTTTTAATGGCATTCTTTTCCAAAGTCCACAAAATTTCCAATCATCTGAATTAGACCAAGGTGTTTTATCATTAACTTCCGAAACTCTACGATTATTATTCATAATATTCTCCTTGTATTTTTTAAGCGGGAGATTTTTCACTCCCGCTTTTTTGTTTATTCTACTTCGCAGTAGTCCATCATAATTTGCAATGCCTCATCATAAGACTTTGCCGTTGTTGTGATTTTGTCATACATTTCTTTTGCTAATTCTGGCTGACCAAAATCCCTTAATGCTTTCGAACAAATTGCCATAAGGTTGTAGACGTTTCCGTTTTGTCCGACCAATTTAACAATTGGCTTTTTTCGATTTTCCATAATTCTCTCTCCTAAAAATTGTATTTCGTTAAGTATAAAATGTTGCACCTAACGTTTGATATATAAAATATAATATACGTTAGGTGCAATGTAAATAGTAAAGATAAAAATAATTTTAAAATAATTACTGTTAATTTTAATTGTTTGAGGTTATCACAGGTTTAACTATCTGGCGAATTCTATATTTGGAATAATCTATTTAAAAGAAATTAAACTACAGGCTTCTGCACGCTTCTAAGACCTTAATTTTAACGAGTTTGGAACTATGGATTAAAGAGAAATGAAAAAAAAGTAAAAATAATTTATTTTTTTTTAAAAAAATCAGTAAAAATAGGTCTTGACAATAATTTAAAATTACTTTTATAATTGTATTACAGGAGATTTTTATGGTAGTTGATAAATCGACAGAATATTATTTAACCCATTCTATGGGGCTAACAAAAAAGCAAATTAAAGAAATGCTCCCCGGCGAAGTTGACAAACACTGCGAAGAAATAATCCGCAATAGAATTGACGCCCGGGGAATGGTTGCTCCAGAAGAAGAAGATAAAAATTAAATATCATCAATAAACGATATTACTTTATTAATATCTTTCAACAAATAATCAATTCCTAATTTTTGCAATCTTTTTTCCATAATTATTTTATCTTTAGTTTTTAAAAAATATTCTTTTATTCTGCGTTCTCCAATTCGCCGAGTAATTTCTCGGAGTATTAGTTTGTTTTCAATATCAAGGATTTCTATTTCAATATCATTTAATTCTTTTTGCGTATAATCTTTTGTTTTTGAAATCGGAGTATTAATAAACTTCTTAATATTGCTTTGATATTCTCCATCTTCATTTAACAGAGTATTTGAATTTAAAAAGTTTTTCATAAAATGCTCATCGTTTTTTAATTCCTCTATAAATAATTCCGGTAGTTTGTAATTTTCTTTAATATTAAAAATAAATAATAAATATCCTGTATCAATTAAAAGATAATAACCGAACAATTGGCATTTTTTTATTATTTTTAAGAGTGCGGTTCTTTTATTTTCAATGCTTAATTTTTCAAAAAAACTGAGTATTAATTCTTTTGTATTGTAATAAGTTAATTCCATCTCATCTCTGGTCAATTCTTCTTTTAATTTGTTTAATTCAATATTTAATTTTGTGATAACAGAATTATTCACTTCAAGTTTTTGTTTTAATTCATTTTCTTTTATTAATGTAAGTTTTAACAAATCTTTATCGCTAGAGTTTTCTTCATAAATATTCTGAAAATTGTTTATTTGTTTTTCAATTTTCCTGTTATTACTTTCAACAGAATTTATATTATCTTTAATTTTTGTTAAATTTAAATTATTTAATTTTTGATTTTCTTTCAGCAATTCTTTTGTATCATCAAAAACCAAATAATAATAAAAATAAAACGCTTCTACAAGATTATTAATTATTTCCCTTCTGATAGATTTTGGTTTTTGCAAACAAGTTCTGGTCGGATTATGCGTATAATATTTATAATCATCTTTATCATTTACAGTATAATAATGCTTGTTACAATACGGGCAATTAGTAATACCTGAGAAAATATCAGAACTTGCATTGCGTTTGTTTTTTTTATATACTTGCTTATTTTCAACAAGCATTTTAACGGAATTTATATAATCTTCAATTGAGATTATATTTACTGGATAATTTATAGAGGGCAGATAGTATTTTGGCTTTCCATTTTCCTGTTCATATAAAAAATCAAAATTATTGATTTCTGATTTTTTAAATTTATTGCATAATTCTGCACCTTCGGTTGTTAATGAAAAACCAGTGTAATCAAAACTTGATAATATATTACGATAATTTTTAAAAAGAACGCTTAACCGAGCATCTGTTTCATCATTGTGTAATTCCTTAACAATATTATTAATAGGTCTGCCTTTTAAAAAATATTCGAAAATATATTTTATATTTTCAATTTCTGATTGAACAGGCTCCCAGATAATAAATCTATCGTCTTTTCCTATCTGTTTATATCCATATTTTTTATGATATGAACGCCTGCCTGTATTTATAGTTGATTTTATACCTCTTGTTGTTCTCCTTACAATTTTATTGCGTTCGTATTTTGACCATAAGTTTTTCATATCTTGGAAAAGTTCCGACTCAGGGTCGTTTAAATCAATTTCTTTTCCGCTATCATATAAAATTGCTTTATTTTCTATTAAAGTGAATTTTAATAAAAACCAAAAATCATTGCGGGACATTCGAGAATGCTCCCAAACCCATAATCTATCAATTCTTTTTTGTTCAATATCATCGAGTAGTTTTGTTAGACCTTGTAAATGTTTAAATGGATTTTTTCTGTCATGAATTTTGTAACCAGATTTACCAATATCTTCATATACTTGGTATTGAAAACCTTGTGCATTACAAAACTTAATTCCTAACTCTTTTTGCTGTTCAATTGAAGTACCGTCTGTTTCAGCAGAAGTCCTAGCGTAAATTCCGCAAATTCCCATAAAAATCTCCCTGTTTCGTATTATATACGATTTGTTAATTTAAGTAAAGAAATTATATAATAGAGAGAAAAGCACCGTATGGGAGTGGTGCTGGGATAGATATGGAGATTATCCGGTAGGAGCGCAAGCAAATCCAACGGGGGCGGTCTCCGGCGAAGATCGCGTGGTACGTGGCGGATCATGGCTCAGTGGCGGTCAGGGTCTTCGTTCTGCTAATCGGGATGGGGTCGGTCCGTCGTACAAGACCGAATTTCTCGGCTTTCGGCTTGTTCGCCCTTGATCTGACTACTTGATCCATGTTAGGTGCAATGCTACATGTCCACCGGTTTCAGAAATGTATGCCTAGTGATATTCTTGAGGGGCGCACAAGGCTGCACGCGTATGCGTGTGGATAAATAAAAGCTGCAGTGTGTGGCGCAAAAAGAAAGTTTATGAGATAAAGGTTTCGCTAGGGATTTATCCCTAGCGCGCGCCGGCAGAGAAAAAAGTGCCGCCTCCGCGCGGTGCTTTTTTCTCTGACAGGACCCCAAGTAAGATCTTTAGGCATACATTTCTGAAATGCCGCTTTAAACCAAACTTTAACAATTCATTTATTGTCTCTTAACACGGTAAAAATACGCTTTTATTAATATTTTACCAAGGAGAAGATTATGAAGATTAAAGTTATTTCTGTTTTAATGGCAGTGCTTGTCATTACAAATGCGTTTGCCGGCGGCGGTAGTGATAATAGTTCCGCATCGTACACAATTGAGGTGGGCGGATCAACATCAGTATCCCCGCTGATGGAATTGTTTGCTGAAAGTTATCAGAAGGCAAAACCAAACATTAAGGTAAACATTAACGGAACAGGTTCCGGAGACGGTATCAACAATGCCGGTGTGCTTTATCAGGTTGGTATGTCAAGCCGTGAGCTTACACCTGCGGAACAGGGCAAAGGTCTTAGAGAAACAATTGTCGCGATTGATGGTATTGCTGTTATCGTGAACAGCAGCAATCCTGTATCAAACCTTACAGTTGATCAAATACGAAACATTTACACCGGAGCAATCACAGACTGGAGCCAGGTTGGCGGCAGAGCAGGCAGAATTGCGGTAGTTAGCCGCGAAGAAGGTTCAGGAACAAGGGGCGCTTTTGAAGAAATCGTCCGCTTCCAGGGCAGGTTGCTTGCAGGAGCAAATGAATCAACAAGTACCGGAGCAATCAAAGCAGGTATTGCTCAGAACCCAAATGCAATTGGTTATATTTCGCTCGGATCTGTCGATGACACAATTAAAGCCATCTCTGTTGACGGAGTTACTCCGGCAACCGCAAATGTTGTAAGCGGCGCATATAAAATCGCGCGTCCTTTTATTGTTCTTACAGGAAACAATCTGCATGCAGAAAGCGCGGCTTTTGTTCAATGGATGCTTGGCTCTGAAGGTCAGGCGATTGTTAGCAGAAGCTGGATTCGCGTTCGCTAATACATTCCCCCGTTTTCGTGAACCTGCCGGCTGCGCAGGTTCACGTGCTTCATGGTTAGATTTTCATCTTGAGGCATCGCCCCCTCCCCCCTTTTTTTTGGTTAGATTTTACGTGAGGCATTGCGCTGCACGTTTGGTTGACAAAAAAATCATTATGACACATTATTAATATAACAAGGACTTTTTGGTTCAGATGTACGGAGTTAAACATGACAAGATTAGCATTTATTGTTCTCGCTTTTTCCTCTATTCTTGTTTTCGCAGGATGTGCAGGCAAGGCAACAATCGTAATTAAGGGCAATCAGTCGGTCGGCGATGCGTGGAGCTGCACTTCCATTTCCCCCGAAGGTGTAGTCAGCGAAGTGTCAAATAAATACAGAATTTCTTTTCCCGCTGCCGGTTCGCCCGGAACATTTATTTTTACATTCAAAGCAATAGCCCAGGGAGAAGCAGAAGTCGTTTTAACTCATTATTTCAGAGGCGAACCGGCAGGCAGCAATATCTACAATGCAGTTGTTGATAAACGCAAAAAGCTAACGCTGACTAAATATATGCTGGAAAGTTATAATACCGTAGAAGACGCGCTTTATAAAATAAGCGGAATCTGGTATAACCGTAACAATAAAACGGCGATTAGGTTTCTTGAAAATACTGTGCAAATTGCGAAAAATACAGAAGAACCTGAAGATGCGGACTTTATTGACTATGCGGCATACACGATAGAAATAAAAACGGAACAGCGTGAAAGATTCTCCGTGCAAAGTTATTATTTAATTATAAATAAGATACCGGAGAATGAAAACGAGGAATTAAGAATCGCTATTTACCATTCTCCGGCTAGTCTTAGATTCTACACCGGTTCAAGATGGCTTGAAGAAACATATTACAGGAACAGGTAATTAAATTACATGAAAAAAATAATTCTTGTAATAGTTGTAGTGTTTTCTGTTTCTGCTGTCTGCTTTGCCCAAAATAAAGCGGAAATCGGCTTTGCGCTGGTAAGAAATCCGGTGTTTTTTCCAGACAATGCGGTGGTTCCCGGAGTCAGCCTTGCATTTTACCCAAGTATTACAAGCTTTTTTGGCATTGGAATACTTGCTAATTTTGGTATAGGAGAAAATGCAGCGCATTTAGATTTTTTGGCTGGACCATACTTTGCGGTTCATATTAAAGAAAAATTTACATTATTGGGTTCGGCAGGTTTTTATATTGGCATGATATTTTTTGGGTTCGGCGGGCAGTTGTCTGCACAATATGCCGTGCATCCGAACATAGCTATTTTTGTGAGAGTACAGGGTAATTTTGCTGTCTTTATGGCACCGGGAATTGACAGCATAAAATCTTATGTTATAACTCCCGTTGTCGGAGTGGGATTCAGATTTTAATTAGCGCAGGAGAAACTAATGAAAAAAATAATTTTTTTGGTTGTTATTTTATTTGTAATAATTTTTACAAACAGCTGTGATCCCGGCGGCAAATCCACAACAGAAATAATCAATAATTCTTCTTTTGATTTAAGCGTTAGCTTTGAATCAAATTCCAGAGGAACTGATGACGATATTAGCATATTAAAAGGAAAATCGGCTTTATTGGAATTATACAGTCTCGGCGGTTATCCAAGTCCAAACTATCAATTGGATAAAATAATAATTACGGATATAAATACCGCAGAAATCATTAAAATTTTTGAAACAGACAAAGATGCCGATACTGATTTATTTGAATTATTAAGCGTAGAGCGTAAAAAACGCTTTTGGTTTTACCAATTCCATGCCAGTTTTTCATTAACAATAACTGATGAGTTATTGCAGTGAGGAGTGGTAGCTGCTACCCTTCTGGAGAGCCCCGTATTTAACCAAACTTTAACAATTCACTCACACCCCTCTAACACTGTAAAAATACGCTAAATATAACTTTTTCTTAAGGAGAGAATTATGAAAATAAAAATCATTGCAATTTTGCTGGCAGCCGTTGTTTTGGCAGGCGCCTGCACAAGAGGCAGCGGAACAGCCGCGCCCTACACCATTGAGGTTGGGGGGTCAACATCAGTGTCGCCATTAATGGAATTGTTTGCTGAAAGTTATCAGAATGCAAAACCAAACATCAAGGTGAACATTAACGGTACAGGGTCCGGCGACGGAATTAACAATGCCGGCGTGCTTTATCAAATTGGTATGTCTAGCCGTGAGCTTACGCCTGCGGAACAGGGCAAGGGGCTTAGAGAGATAATAGTAGCGATAGACGGAATAGCGGTTATTGTTAACAGCAACAATCCTGTTTCAAACCTTTCAGTTGATCAGATACGGGACATCTACACCGGAGTTATTACTGATTGGAGCCAGGTTGGCGGCAGAGCGGGCAGAATTGCGGTTATCAGCCGTGAAGAAGGTTCGGGGACAAGAGGCGCTTTTGAAGAAATCGTTCGTTTCCAGGGCAGACTGCTTGCGGGAGCAAATGAATCCACGAGTACGGGAGCAATCAAGGCTGGTATTGTCCAGAACCCAAATGCAATCGGTTATATTTCGCTCGGTTCCGTTGATGCTACAATTAAAGCTATTTCTGTTGACGGAGTTGCTCCGGCAACCGCAAATGTTGTAGGAGGCGCTTATAAAATCGCGCGTCCGTTTATTGTTTTAACAGGAAACAATCTGCATGCGGAAAGTTCAGCGTTTGTTGACTGGATGCTTGGCTCTGATGGACAGGCTATTGTCAGCAGAAGCTGGATTAGTGTACGTTAAACCGGCACAGCAGCACAGTATATGATGCGTAAATTAACAGATGTTTTTTTTAAACATCTGTTCAGCATGGTAGCCCTCTTTTCCGTATTGGCATTGGGGGCTATTTTGCTGTTTGTTTTTTTTCAGGGTACAAAGCCGTTTCTTTTCGCTACCAGTTCGTATATCAAACTGGTGGTTCGTAATATTGACGAATTAACCGTTAATGGCGTTCTTTATAAAGACAGATTAGAAGCAATAGATATTCCGGAAACTGCAGAAGTAATATCGATCCGTTTTCCGGTGATTAATGGCGAGGGGGTCCACTCCCAAACACTTGATATTAAAATTGATAAAAATGAAAAAGATCCTGCAAAAAGATTGATTTTTACATACAGCGGAAATGCAGTTACATCATATCCTTACCGGGGTGAAGCTTTTGTACATTCTGTAAGCTGGCCTCATGCCGAAGGTCTGACTGCTTTCGCTGCGCTGGATAAAAGAATTAATATAATTTTACCGGAACCAGCATACAATTTGGGAAAATTTCTTTCCGGTCTTAGATGGAATCCTACTACAGATAAAGTTTATGGGATTCTCCCGATGATTATCGGAACATTGATAGCAAGTTTTGGAGCAATTCTTTTGGGAGTTCCGATAGCGCTTGTTTGCGCTCTTTTTATGGCTGAATTTTTAAAACCTAAAGCGGCTTCAATTATACGCGCCGGTGTAGAGCTGCTTGCGGGGATTCCTTCTGTGGTGTACGGGTTTTTCGGTCTTATGGTAATTGTTCCGTTTGTAAGAAAAACTTTTAATATACCTTCCGGTAACACGCTTCTTTCTGCAATCATTGTACTTGCCCTGATGATACTGCCGACTATAATCACTATTGCGGAAACTTCGCTTAGAGCCGTGCCTCTTGCGGTTAGGGAAGCGAGCTTGTCGCTTGGCGCAAGCAAGATGCAGACAGCATGGAGCGTAGTGCTGCCCCATGCCAATTCCGGGGTAATTGCAGGAATCATACTTGGGATTTCCCGCGCTGTTGGTGAAACGATGGCAGTAATTCTTGTTGCGGGAAATTCGCCGCAGTTAACATTTAATCCGCTGGAGAGCGTAAGGACGCTTACTTCTACAATTGCGATGGAAATGGGTTATGCTTCGCATAACAGTCTGCATAACGAAATGCTTTTTTCGATAGGGGTGGTGCTGTTTGCGATCATTTTAATACTTAATAGTTTTATTTTATGGTTCCGCCGCAGAATGGAGCAGGAATTATGACAATGAACAGACAGTTAAAAAAGCGTAAAATCCTTGATAATTTGGTGTATATCATCATGGGGGCAGCGATGGTGCTGGTTATTGCTGCTTTGTTTTTTATTATTATTTATATATTTAGATCGCAGGCAGGTTATTTAAATTTTTCTTTTATTCTTAGCGCGGAAAAAGGCATACTGCCGATGATTGTAACCACTGTTTATGTGGTGCTTGTTTCCATCGCCATTGCTTTGCCTGTTGGATTGGCAAGCGCTATATTCCTGAACGAATACGCAGGCAATTCTTCGCTAACAAGGATTCTGCGGCTTGCTATCGAAACACTTGCGGGCATTCCTTCGATTATCTATGGTCTTTTTGGGCTTCTTGTATTTTGCCGTATTTTGAATTTCGGACAGTCCATTATCGCAGGGGCATTAACTTTAAGTATTATGATTTTGCCTGTAATTATCAGAACTACGGAAGAATCCCTAAAAGCAATTCCTGACAGTTTCAGGGAAGGGTCTCTTGCGTTAGGTGCAACCAAGCTGCAGACTATTATCTTTGTTGTCCTGCCTTCTGCGCTTCCGGGTATTGTTACTTCTGTTATTCTTGCCATAGGCAGGGTTGTAGGCGAATCGGCGCCTGTGCTGCTTACTGTCGGGCTTGCCAGAAATATGCCGCGCAGCATTTTTGAATCGGGACGAACCCTTACCATTCACCTGTACGAGCTGACAAAAGAAGCCATAAACCCCGAAGATTTTGCCATTTCGTTTGCGACTGCGTCTGTTTTAATTATACTTGTAGTGATTATAAATACAGCAACTAAAATTATTACAGAAAACTTCAGAAAACAATTGGGAGAAACTCTATGATACCTGATAAAATAAATGTTACAAACCTTGACCTTTTTTACGGAGATTTTCAGGCATTAAAAAATATCAATTTTAAGCTGGAGAAAAGGGAAGTAGCCGCGCTTATCGGACCTTCAGGCTGCGGTAAATCGACATTTATCCGTATTCTTAACCGTATGAACGATCTGATTCCTTCATGCCGCATAACCGGAAATGTATTGATTGACGGTGAAAATATTTTCGGCTCTATGGATGTGACAGAACTTCGCAGCCGGGTAGGAATGGTTTTTCAGAAGCCCAATCCGTTTAACATGACGGTATTTGACAATGTCGCTTACGGCAAGAAAATGCAGGGTATTAGGGATAAACGCGTTCTTGCGGACATTGTGGAAACATCGCTTAAAAAAGCGGCTCTTTGGAATGAAGTTAAAGACAGGCTTAAAAAGCCCGCAACAGCCCTTTCCGGAGGGCAGCAGCAGCGGCTTTGTATTGCAAGAAGTATTGCAATGGAGCCGGAAATCATCTTAATGGATGAACCCACAAGCGCTCTTGATCCTATTGCTACAGGCCGTATTGAGGAGCTTATCGGAGACCTAAAAAAAGATTATACTATAGTTCTGGTAACTCATGCGATGCATCAGGCATCCAGGGTTAGCACAAAAACAGCTTTTTTCCTGCTTGGGGAAATAATAGAGTATAATGATACAAGAGAGGTTTTTACAAACCCCAGGGATAAAAGAACGGAAGATTATATTTCCGGAAGATTTGGATAATATAGGCTGAAACAGCCAGCTGAAACAGCAGGCTGCTTACAGCCAGGAGGCATGATAAAATGGGTTCCAGAACTTTTTTTGCAGAAGAATTAAGCCGCTTAAGGCAGGATGTCCTGGCAATGGCGACCAGAGTAGAAGAAAATATAGGAAAAGCCCTTACCGCGCTGCGTACCGGCAACAAGGAACTTGCCAAAGAAGTACGCGCCGATGACGCTGAGGTGGATGCTCTTCAATTAAAAATCGAGGATAACGCCGCTATGCTTATTGCTACCCAGCAGCCGGTGGCGCGCGATCTGCGTGAGATGGTAACGATTTTTAAGCTTACCAGCAATATCGAAAGGGTAGGCGATCATGCTGTCCATCTTGCGCGCGCAGCAAAGAAACTTATTAAGGCAGGAGATTCGCCTTTTAGGGCTCAAATGCATTTGGAGAAAATGGCAGAGATTGGGCAGGCGATGCTGCGCGCAGCCATTTCCGCTTTTATGTCGCAGGATGCAGCGGCAGCCCGCGCTGCGGCAGCGATAGATCATGAAATTGATGCAGAGCATGAAGCGCTTACAGAAGATATTGTAAAAGTAATCAAAAAAAATCCTTCTCTTATCAAGGGCGGTTTGCAGGTTCTGCATACATCGAACCAGCTGGAACGTCTTGGAGATCATATTACAAATATTTGCGAAGCAATTGTATACATGATCGAAGGTAAGCATGAGGAGCTAAATGGATAAAGCGGTAATCCTCATTATTGAAGATGACCCGGAAATTCAGGAATTGCTGTCTCATTCAATGTCCAGGGAAAACTGGAAGCTTGTGCAGGTAAAAACCGGAGAAGAGGGCTTAAAGTTTTTAAAATCCAAAAAAGCAAACTGTATACTTTTGGATATTATGCTGCCCGGTATGGATGGCTTAAAAGTAATAAAAAAAATAAAAGAAATGGATCATTGCGCCGGTATTCCTGTGATTATGACAACTGCCAAAGGTGAGGACTCTGATATCATTACCGGGCTTGAGCTGGGAGCAGATGATTATGTTGTTAAACCCTACAGCCCCAAAGTGCTGATTGCCCGCGTCAGGGCAGGTTTGCGGCGGCAGGAAGAAAGCCCCAATGTCAATGTTTCTGTTTGGCAGCAGGGCGAGCTTAAGCTTGATGCTTCCCGTCATGTTGCTTTTTACGGCGATCAGCAGCTTGAATTGTTTGCTACTGAATTTGCCCTGTTAAAACATTTTTTGTCCAATCCGGAAATTGTTTTTTCGCGCAACCAGATTATCGCTGCTATCCGCGGACCTGACTATCCTGTGACCGACCGTTCCGTTGATGTGCAGATTCTGGGTTTACGCAAGAAGCTGGGAAAAGCAGGGGATATGATCGAAACAATTCGCGGTGTCGGCTACCGGTTCAGGACAGAAAATTAAAAGCGGAGGTTTATCGTGACAATATTTAAAAAAAGTTTGCTAACCCTTGGATTAGCCTCATTGATTTTTTTCGCAGTGCTCTTTGTGTCGATACTGGTTTTTATGAATGCTCTTTACAATGAAATAAGAACAACGGGTCTTGGGAATACCGCAAAAACGCTTATGGCTGCCATTGGAGAAGATCGTATTGCGGAAATTTTTTCTGCGGAACCTGCTGATATTGATTTGCCTGTCAGTGAAGACGGAGCTTACCGGTTAACTCTGGTTGCTCCATCCGGCTATGTGTTGTGGGATTCCCATGTAAAGGACAGGCTTGTTAATCATATAGACCGTGAAGAAATAAGAGCAGCCCTGGAAGGCAGGGAAGGTTATTCACGGCGGATTTCCATCAGTACCGGAATGAATCGTCTTTATTATGCGCTTCCGGTTTTTAAAGATAACACTCTTGCCGGTGTATTCAGGCTTTCTTATTCAATACAAAGGTTTGAAATTTTAATTTCTTCGATTATTTTTCCGTTTTTGTTTTTTGCATTGGCTATGGTTGTTATTGCTTTTTGGGCGATATTTGCATTTTCGCGTTCGCTTTCCGGTTCTCTCTGCCGCCTTGTTTCCATTACTCAGGCAGGTACATCGCTATTAACACATTCCGAGGATTTGGAAGAAATAGCGCCTGAATTCAGAAGCCTGGAAAGAGCCCTGCGCGCTATGACAGAAGAACTTAATGTTCGTTTTGAACAGGCAAAGGCGGAAGGCAGCCGCCTGGAAGCAATATTGAACGGAATGTCAGAAGCGGTTTTTGCAATGGATGCTTCCCTAAAACTTCATCTTGTTAATCCAAAAGCCAGAGAGATTTTTAATCTTGAAAATACCGGAGCCGGGGTTGACCCTATGTCGCTTTTGGAAGCAACCCGTTCTACAGAACTTGTGGAAATTGCAAAAAAAGCGATTTCCTGCGGTTCATCCCTTGAAAAGGAATTAACCTTTCACACCGGTAAAGAACAATTTTTCCAGGTTTATGCTTCGCCTCTCAATACCATTGGTGAAACCAGAGGCGCTGTTCTTGTGCTTCAGGAAGTTACGCAGCTTGTAAAGCTGGAAAGGGTACGCAGGGATTTTGTCGCAAATGTATCACATGAACTTCGTACTCCAATTCAGATTATCAAAGGTTTTTCTGAAACCCTGCTTGATACAGAAATAAAAAAAGAGAATGAAAAACAAATAATTCATTTTATAGAGCTTATTTGCAAGAATGCAGCCGGAATGGAACATCTTACCAATAATTTGCTTACGCTTGCCAGCCTGGAAAACAGTGATAACAAAGCGCAAGACCGGGAAGAACAAGCTGTTTCTTTATTAATAGAAGAAGCTGTAGTTTCTGTTGATCAGCAGGCAAAAAACAAACAGATAGAAATTATCGTAAAATGCCGGGAAGATTTATGCGTTAAGCTTTACGGTTCATTGATTATTCAGGCATTGATTAATTTGATAGACAACAGTATTAAATATTCTCCGCCTAATTCCAAAATTTGGGTAAGCGCATTTGTTGATAATACTGCAGAAAACGAAGAATTGATTTTTGAGGTACGCGATAAAGGAATAGGGATTCCCTGCGAACACCTTGAACGGATATTTGAAAGATTTTATCGTGTAGATCGCGCAAGAAGCCGTGCGGGGGATCCCCATGCGCAAACTTTGTCTGCCAGAGGCACCGGCCTTGGACTTTCCATCGTCCGGCATATCGCCCTGCTTCACAGGGGAAAAGCCGAAGCGGAAAGTCATGCCGGCGAAGGGTCAACTTTCAGGATTAAGCTTCCTCTTCATCATCAGGATCATCCTGGACAATTTCAAGCAGCTCAACTGTAAAAATTAAAGTTGAATACGGCGGAATTATTCCCTGAATGCCGTCGCTGCCGTATGCAAGGTTTGAAGGTATGTATAAACGGTAATGGCTTCCGGGGCTCATAAGCATTAAGCCTTCTGTCCAGCCGCGAATAACAAGATCCAGCGGAATAAATGCGCCGTCCTCTTCTGTGGAACTGTCAAACGGACTTCCGTCTATAAAGGTGCCGACATAATTTACCCTGACAACTGATTTGGCATCCGGTTTTTCGCCTTTTGCATCTTTGATTATTTCATATTGAAGACCGCTCGCTGTAACCTGTACTGCAGGCCGCTGGCTGTTCATGGCAAGAAACTCTTCTTCCATTGTTCTGTTTTGTACGGATCTTTTTTCCATCGCGTTTTGCAAAGCAGTTTCAATTATTTCCATTGCTTCCTGCTCGCTGAACAAGGTTGGCTCATTTTCAACCATTGCCTTTAAGCCGTCCGCAAAAGCATTATAATCAAAATCTATACCCATTGAACCTAAATTAAAATTTGATCCAACAGCCATGCCAAAGGCATAACTTACGCGGGCTTTTTCATCGGCTCTTCTGTGATCGTCATGAATGGCTTTTGCATTTAAAGCCAGTACCGCAAAAAACAGGCATAAAAAAATCGTTAGTTTTTTCATGTTTTCTCCTTGATTTGTAAACCTATCTTACAATGTCGATAAGTTCAACATCAAAAATTAATGTTGAATACGGAGGTATCATGGACTGTAAACCGTCTTTGCCGTACCCGAGTTCTGATGGAATGTAAAATTTGTATGAACTGCCAACGCCCATTAACTGCAATCCTTCTGCCCAGCCGGGAATTATCCAGTTAAGGTCAAATTCCTCAGGATATCCGCGGGCTTTGGAGCTGTCAAAAACAGTGTCGTTTGTAAATCTGCCCTCGTAGTGAACCCTTACTTTGTCCTGCGCTGTGGGTTTCGGTCCGTCTCCCTCGTTGATAACTTCGTATTGAAGACCGCTTGCTGTTGTTATTATGCCGGGTTTCCTGGCGTTTTCCGCAAGATATGAATTTTCCGTCTGTACCAAGCCGGCATTTCTTTCTTCGACAAGATTATCAAATGCCGTTTCAATCATATCTCTGGCTTCGGCTACATCAAACCTGCCCTGTTTGCCCGATATGCCGGCCCTCATGCCTTTGATAAATTCTTCGATATTAGGATAAGCGCCGTCTGCAAGTAAACCTTCTCTTAAGCTTGACCCAACGCTTAACCCAATGGCATAAGACGTATTTTTGTCAAAAGTTACTTCCGATGCGGATGAACCGCCGTTTTTCTTGCAGCTTCCCAAAGAAATGGCGGCAAGAATCATTAAAATTAACCATAATTTGTTTTTCATTGTAACAGTATAGACTAAATGACAATTAGTGGCTAGTAGCAGGCTTTTTTTTGTTGCCAAAATACTGCTTTTGGGTCGATAATATACCAAGGAGGAATATATGAAGAAGATTCTCTTGGTAGATGACAATGAAATGCAGCTAACCATTGTTAGCAATGTTTTAAATCAAAAATATGAAATAACTACCGCTGAATCCGGAAAAGAAGCAGTTGGGTATTTGTCCAAGGGCTATATTCCAAACCTTATTTTGCTGGATATTTTAATGCCGGAAATGGACGGCTGGGAAACCTACAGTTTAATTAAGGGTTTAAGCCTTTTACGGGATGTCCCGATTGTCTTTTTTACATCGCTGGATACCGAGAAGGATAAAGAGCGGGCATCCAGATTGGGTGCGGCTGGTTTTATTACCAAGCCTTTTGATGCAAAAGAACTGATGTATAATGTAGACTCAATTATCGAAAAACGGGCTTAGTTGACTTTTTTAACCCTGTATGATAGTTTAAAAGTGAGGTTACCCTATGGAAGACAACGCTTTTTACGTTTCGCTTGCTAAAAATCCAAAAATTGCCATAAAACTAATACCCGGTCATTTTTCTACCAGCAATGCGCATAGCAATAACTATCTAGATTTTAGCGAATTAAAATGCAATTCACTGGTTGCAAGGGATGTTGCCAAAGAACTGGCAATTCCGTATTTGTCTACAACCATTATTGATACCATTGTGTGCATGGAAAAAACATCGGCTATCGGCGCATATATTGCAGAAGAACTTGTACAGGAAGGAACATCTGTAATAAATTCCGGCGGAATGATATATGTGGTATCTCCAATGAACAATGCGCATGGAAACTGGGTTTTCCCCAGCAACAGGACAGAATGGATAAACGGAAAAAACATCCTGCTGCTTACCGCTACAGTGTCAAGCGGGCGGGCTCTGAACAGCGTGCTGGAGTGTATTTCGTATTACGGCGGAAAATTGGCGGGAATATCCGCCTTGTACATTGCTTCGCCGGAAACGCACCGGCAGGATATTAATTCGCTGTTTACATCTGATGATGTTACCGGTTATAAGCTTTACAGCCCCGTTGATTGTGAAATGTGCAAGAACGGACAAAAACTGGATGCAATTATCAGCAGCGAAGGTTATACAAAGATCGGATAAAAATAAAAAAGGAGATCGGAATTTATGTCACTCGGACAAAGTTTAATTGCAAGTTTTGGCATTCTGGAAATGACAATAGGTCAGGGAATAATGATGCTGCTTGCCCTTGTTTTTATGTTTTTGGCAATAGTAAAAAAATATGAGCCTTTACTGCTGCTTCCTCTGGCTTTTGGTATCTTGATTGCAAACCTTCCTGTTGTAGGTCTTAATGCATATCACGAGTATCCGAATAATTTTGATGAACTAAGCGGTTTGTTCCACAAGGATACGCCTGAATTTTTGGGCTTTACCCTGCCCGGTCTTATGAACTTTTTATACAGCGGAATCCGGATGGTAATTTATCCGCCGCTGATTTTTTTATGCCTTGGCACCATGACAGATTTCAGCCCGCTGATTGCTTCTCCAAAAAGCGCGCTTATCGGTCTTGGCGGTCAGCTTGGTATTTTTGTAGCTCTTGTAGTTTCCTATTTTGTAGGAAATCTCCTTGCTCCGTATATTCCCGGATTTGACGGTTTCACCCTTAAGGAAGCCGCTGCTATCGGTATAATCGGCAGTTCAGACGGACCTACATCGATATTTACCGCAACGCGTCTGGCTCCCGATCTGCTGCCGGCAATCGCTATTGCGGCATTTTCATACATGGCGCTGGTTCCTTTTATTCAGCCTCCGATAATGAAACTGCTTGTCACTCCTAAAGAACGCGTTATTGTTATGCCGGAGCCGAAAAGGGTAACGCATAGACAAAAAGTTCTTTTTCCCATTATTATGACGATTGTCACTTTGCTTTTGGTTCCCGCAGCCGGAGCATTAATCGCGATGTTAATGCTTGGCAATTTAATAAGGGAAAGCGGAGTAGCAGACAGATATATCCGCGCTTTTCAGAATGATCTGTTAAGCATATTAACTTTTTTGGTTGCCTTAAGCATTGGGTCTTCTGCAACAGCGCAGCGCTTTTTAACCCCGCAGACATTAATCATCATTTTCTGCGGTCTTTTGGCTTTTGCTTTTGGTACAGTAGGCGGCATTCTTGTCGCAAAACTTCTCTGTAAAATAACCGGCGGAAAGGTAAATCCGCTGATCGGAAATTCCGGCGTTTCGGCAATGCCGATGGCTGCGCGTATTTCCCAGAGAATGGGGCAGCAGTATAATCCGGACAATCATCTTTTGATGCATGCAATGGGTCCGATTGTTTCCAGTACTATCGGCTCTGCCATTGTAGCAGGTATTTTTATATCGTATTTTGGATAGCTGATTTTGTATGTTTAAAAGCTTTGGCTTGCGTATACTGCTCTTGTTAATTGTCCTTGCTCTGCTTCCCCTGGGGTCAGTTTTTGGAAATAGCTATAGCTGGTCGGTACTCGGCAGTATTTTCCATTTTGCCGCCAATAACGGCGTGGATTCCGATCCCGCTCCAATACTTCCTTCCGCCGGATTTTCCTTTTCGCTGCAGTTAATGCGTTTTCTAAGAGTTGAATTTACCGAAGATATTTATTTTACCAATTACGAATATAATTCGAAGCTGGGCTATCCTATGGCTTGCAATCCGGAAAACCGCTCTGCTTTTGTAATGGGCTTTTTGACAGGGGCGCAATTAACGGGATATCTTCCTCTTGGCAGAAGTGCCTTGCGTATCTACGGAGGACCTGCGGCAGACTTGCGCCTTGTTGTGCTTGCCTTTGGATTAAATCATCCTGCAGATTTTACCGGCAATATAGAAACCGATGCCCAAATGCAGACAGATGCTATCTTAAAATATTTCTGGGAAAAAGGGCGCTGGTTTATGCCTGTTGCAGGAGCGGGTTTCGATTTCCCGTTAAACGAAAAATATTTACTGGGTTTTGATTTCCGCGTATGGTTTCCTGTTTATAAACTATGGACCAATGATAATGTTCCCGCTGTTGACGGCTGGCGTTTCGGCGCCGGTTTGCGAATTACTCCGCGCTGAGGATATTATTGAAAAAGCAGAAAACACTTATTTATAAATGTTCCTCATGCAGCCGTGAAGAGCCGAAATGGCTGGGGCGCTGTCCCGAATGCGGTGAATGGAATACCTTTGCCGAAACAATTATAAAAAACGAAACTTCCGGCTCCAAAAACAGAGGAAGCCCCGGTTTACCTCAAACCCTGCCTCTTAATGCTGTTGATCCAATAGAGGGCAGCCGTATCGGCAGCGGGATTGGCGAATTGGATCGTGTGCTTGGCGGCGGCATTATGAAACATTCTGCTGTGCTTGTTGGGGGAGAGCCCGGCATCGGTAAATCAACCCTGATGCTGCAGCTGGCTGCGGCAGCGGTTACAAAGGGGCGCATTTTATATGTTTCCGGCGAAGAGTCTGCTGGTCAGCTGCGGTTAAGAGCGGACAGGTTAGGCATTGCCAAAGATAAAATGGAAAGGATTGAAATTCTCTGTTCGGGAAACCTTGAAGAAATAGAAGCGGTTTTAAAAAATATCAATCCTGTTCTTGTGCTGGTGGATTCCGCGCAGACGCTTTTTTATGAAGAACGTTCTTCGGCAGGTTCGGTAAATCAGATGAAATTATGTTCGTTTGAGCTGATAACCTGGGTAAAGGAACATGATGCCGCGCTGTTTTTAACCGCGCATGTTACAAAGGAAGGATTGATTTCCGGTCCTAAAGCTTTGGAACATATGGTAGATACCGTCCTTTATTTTGAACAGAATGACAGAACTTCCGGGGCTGATGACTGCCGCTTTTTGCGCGCGGCAAAAAACCGGTTTGGTTCTGTCGATGAAATTGGAATTTTTACAATGGGAGAGCGCGGTCTTTCCTCTGTCGAAGATACCGGCAGAATGTTCCTTGTGCGGCGCGAAGGTCTTGAATTGCCGCCGGGAGTGGCGACAGCGGCAGTTCTTGAAGGTTCCCGGACCATACTTGTGGAAATACAGGCTCTCACCATCCCTGCAAAGGGGTCTATGAGCCGTGTCTTTTCCGATAAGATTGATTCCGGCAGGGTTTCGCGGGTTTCCGCCGCCCTGGAGAAGCATTTAGGGCTGCAAGGCAAACCGG
This sequence comes from Treponema sp., assembly GCA_009785215.1. Classification (GTDB taxonomy): domain Bacteria; phylum Spirochaetota; class Spirochaetia; order Treponematales; family Breznakiellaceae; genus WQXQ01. The sequence goes on from WQWU01000006.1 coordinate 44,645, forward strand.
GACTGAGGCTTTCTGATCACGACCTGTACGTAAACGCTGCAGGAGGTATCCGTATCACTGAAGTGGGGGTAGAACTTGCGCTTGCCTGCGCCCTGTACTCGGCGCGAACCGGTCTTGCCCTGCCCGCGGATTTGGCAATAGCAGGGGAACTATCCCTCACCGGCGAGATTCGCCCGGTACGCCGCCTTTCCAGCCGTGTAAAAACCGCCTCTAACCTTGGATTTTCTGCATTTCTTGGTCCAGAGGCGAAAGATATAAAATCAGCAATAAAATTGGCTTATGGCTCTTGACATATTTTTAAATTTCCACTATCTTTTTCTTAATTGGATTATTTTAGTTTGAGTAGAGATTATTTTTGCGGTTTTTGTATTATACCGCGTGGTTTAGGGGTTGGTTCTGTTCTCGTTGATCACCTGTCATTTTTCTCCCTTAACAATTATGCATCTTTTCTCTTTGGCGTTTTGCGCGAAGGAGTTAATGAGTCACTCGCTTGTGCGGGTGTGAATATTTAGGCGTGCCTGGACGCAGTCGCAAAATAGCATTGTCTGCTGCTTTGTTCCGGGTGAAGGATTTTTCTCAATGGCTAAGAAACTGTATGTCGGTAACCTCTCTTACAACACAACCGAAGATGGTCTGCGTAACCTTTTTTCAGGGTTTGGCAGTGTCGCCTCAGCAAAGATCATTTTTGATCGTGAAACCGGCAATTCCAAAGGATTTGGATTTATCGAGATGGGCAGCGATGAAGAAGCAGCCGCGGCAATCGCCGGCACAAACGGCCGCGAAATGGAAGGACGCCAGTTGCGCGTAAACGAAGCGATGGATAAACCTCGCCGCGAACGCTCAGACAGGGGCGGTAACTGGTAAAAAAACCGGTTGTGGGAACGGCGTATTAAAAGATACGCCGTTCGTATTCTTTAGAGTAATTTTAATCTCTTTTCTTCTGCAGCAACGTGCATCTTTTCGAGCTCGTTCATGATCCCGTCTGCAACCGCCTGCTTTTTATCCGCTTCTTCAGGCAGTCCTGCCAAAACACTATTACGGAATTCTTCGCAGGAAGTTACAGGACCTACCGTAACACGGACAATATCCTTGCTTACAGCGTCATTCATCATGTCGGTTTGCTGAACGTGCAGAACTTCGCCGTTTAAAGCGACAAAGCATAAATAATCAAAAGACCGGATATACGAATCGATGTCGCGTACTCCTTTTTTGGAATCGGGTTCCCAGGGACGGTAACGGGTTCCGGACGGGAAAACAAGAATAAGGCTGCCTTTGTATTTGTGCCTGATGATCGATTTCATTGCCGCGCGGTTGATAGCATTGCCGCGCAGGATTTCATCTTTGTCTTTTTCCGGATCCAGATCCTGCAGCGAACGGCTTGGGCAAATTACAATTTTTGAATAGGCTCCGGTAAAAGCGGCAACAACAGGATTATCTTCGTTTAATTTCATGCCGGAAATAGCAATTAAAGAATCGCTTATTTCCCTGCCTCCCGCTTTTCGCGTTAACAGGGATACAATTGAAAGATCCATGTTGCTGTAATGTTCAACAAGGAGCAGGCAGGATTTTCCGGATTTGGCTTTTTCAAAGAGTTCATTAAGATTATCAAACCCGTCAAGACCGCTGCCGGGAAGGAGCAAATGTTCAACCATTTCATCCAGAATTGAAAGAACATCAGGATCTCCCGCCTGATACACATTTTCTTCGGTGATAACAGTCGGAGTTTTGGATGTTTTTATCACTCTTTTTATCTGATCACCAAAAGCAGTTGTTAATGTTTCTACCATAAGATTATTCTCCCCTTATTAATCCGATGATCACCCTGCAGGCAGCGCACATTTCATTTACGCTGACCCATTCCATACGGCTGTGAAAGTTGCGGCCTCCGGTAAAAATATTCGGCGTTGGGATGCCAAGCTCCGTTAACCGCGAGCCGTCCGTTCCGCCTCTGACAGACTTTAGCCGGCATTCAATGCCTGCGTTATGTGACGCCTGAATCAGCCGTTTCAGCACATCAGGTTTTTCATCTATCTTTGCTTTCATATTATAATACTGTACTTGAGTTTTAACAATGACCCTGCCGCCAGGAAACTGCGCTTCTGTTGTTTTGGCAAATGTTTCCAATGCGCTGATGCGGCGTTCCATGCCATGAATGTCAAAATCACGGAGAAAAATTTCCAGAGAGGCTTTTTCCAGATTGCCGGAAATTTCCATGGGGCAATAATAGCCGTAATAGCCGTCGGTTGCTTCGGGGCTTTCGCTTCGCGGAAGCATGGCGGCAAAGGTTGATGCCATAAGCGTTGCGTTGGCAAGAATACCCCTGGCATGCCCGACATGTATTACTTTGCCCAAAAACTCAATTTCCGCCTTATAAGCGTTAAAACATTCGCTTTCAATTTCGCCTATGGCTCCGCCGTCTACAGTGTAGCAATAAGCGGATTTTATCTCGCTCATGGGAAATTCCGGCAGCCCTTTGCCGGTTTCCTCATCAGGAGTGAAAATTATCTCGATTTCTCCGTGGGAAATCTGCGGATTGGAAACAAGATACTCAACCGCAGCCATTATTTCTGCAATTCCTGCCTTGTTGTCGGCGCCCAGCAATGTTGTGCCGTCGCTATGGATTATCGTTTTCCCTTTTTGCGCCGCCAAATCCGGCTCTTTTTCCGGATCCAGGCAAATGCCGTCTGCCAGCTCGATTTTACTGCCGTTATAATTTTTTACAAGCTGAGGTTTTACGTCTTTTCCTGACACATCGCCTGCTGTATCAAGATGGGCAAGAAACCCGATACAGGGCTCTTTTTCCCTTCCGGGGCTTGGCGGCAATCGGGCTATCACATAACAATGCCCGGTTATTTTAACATCTTTTATCCCAAGATCTAAAAGCTCTTTATATAAAACCTTTGCCAATTCCCATTGTCCGGGTGTCGAGGGAGTTTCCGCAATATGGCTGTTACTTTGGGTGTCATAACGGACATAATTCAGAAAACGCGGAAGAAGCAGGTTTTCCAGTTGCTGATCGTTCATAGGGCTATTATACATGAAAAAGCCGCAGCGGCAACTACTTGAATTATATTACAAAATCTTATAAACTGAGACCATGTTAGACTTATCAAAAAATCAAGTTATAGAAATTATGGAACGTTATCAAAACGATCCTCAGCAGCTCATAGCGGTTTTGCTTGATATTCAGGCAGCATCGGGTAAAAACTGCGTAGAAAAACAATGGGCTGAGCTTGCTTCGGAAGTTTTAAAGGTTCCGCTTTCCAAGATTTACGATGTTCTCACCTTTTATGCCATGTTCAGCACAACGCCGCGCGGTGAGTTTGTAGTCGAAATCTGCGGCAGTACGCCGTGCTGTTTTACCCGCGCTGAAGAACTCGTTAAATGGTTCGAAGCTGCCTCTGGCGTTAAAATGGGCGAAACCACAGCGGATGGTAAAATTACGCTAATTTACACAAGCTGTGTGGGTATGTGCGAAATTGGTCCGGTTGTGAAAATCGGCAATGATGTGTTTGGCAATCTTTCCGAAGAAAAAGTTAAAACACTTGTAAAATGCTGCCGGCAGGGCAATAGACAGGAGCTGTTATCGCTATGTCAAAATTAGTTAATATGCTTACGGAAGGAGCAGCTTCTTCCATTTCGATTTCCGAATACGAAAAAATCGGCGGTTTTTCTGCTTTAAAAAAAGCTGCAGCAAGCACACCTCAGGAAATAATAGGCGAAGTATTAAAAGCAAAACTTCTTGGTCGCGGCGGAGCGGCGTTTCCGGCAGGCAAAAAATGGGAACATCTTTTGCGCATTCCCGAATTTCCAAAGTACATTGTATGCAATGCCGATGAGGGCGAGCCCGGTACTTTTAAAGACCGGCTCATTATCGACAAACTGTCTCTTAAATTACTGGAAGGCATAATCATCGCAGGTTTGGTTTTCCGCGCAGAAGCCGTTTACATTTATGTACGCGGCGAATACCGCAAACTGCAGAAAAAGCTGCTTGATGCAATTAAAAATTTACATGATGCCGGGTACCTTGGCAAAAATATTGCAGGCAGCGGACTGGATTACGACATCCACATTATCTCCGGCGCCGGCGCTTATGTCTGCGGCGAAAATTCCGCGCTTCTTAATTCTACCGAAGGCAAAGTGGGAAGACCCCGTATCAAGCCGCCGCGTCTTGCAGAAGTGGGATTGTTCCTGCAGCCAACCCTTGTTAACAATGTAGAGTCTTTTGCAAACATTCCGCTTATCGTCAACATGGGCGGCGATGCGTATCTGGAAGCCGGTCATCCCGATTCGGGCGGCAGCAAACTTATCTGTCTTTCCGGTCATTGCAAAAACAGGGGTGTTTACGAAATACCGCTTGGCAAGGTAACTTTACGCGATGCTATCTATGATCTGGAAATCGGCGGCGGCATGGCAAATAATAAAAAATTAAAGTTCTTCCATTTGGGAGGTCAGAGCGGACCCATAGGCTGTCCCGATCAGCTTGATACAATTTACAGTTACACAGATCTTAAAAAAGCCGGATTGGCTGTAGGCTCCGGCGCTGTTGTCGTAATGGATGAAAGCGTTTCCATTATTGAGTATTTAAAAGGCATTACAGAATTTTTCATTCATGAATCATGCGGCAAGTGCGTACCATGCCGTGAAGGAAATTATCAGATTTTAAAAATACTCAAAAAACTTTTGGTTCCCGGTACGGCAAATGCAGATGATTTAAAACTCCTGCGCCGCGTTGTCCGCACCATGACAGAAGCATCATTCTGCGGTCTTGGACAAAGCGCCGCTGTTGCCCTGGATACCGCATGGAAACACTTCCCTGCAGAATTTGAAGGAGCTATTAAATGAGCTATAAACCAGACCCCAATAAAAATGTTAATTTAACGGTTAACGGAATTCCCGTAACAGTTCCGGAAGGAACAAGAATCCTGGAAGCCGCAAAAAAAGTAAATGTCAGCATTCCCGTTCTTTGCGATCATCCCGAATTGTGCAAGCGCGCTTTATGCCGCATTTGCATGGTAGAGTACGACAGCCGCGGCAAGCCGGTTACAGCCTGCGGAAACGATGTATGGGAAGGCGTAAACATTGTCACAAACAGTGAACGCCTGTTCCAGATTCGCAAAACCATACTGGAAATGATTTTGGCAGTTCATCCGCAGGATTGTCTTACCTGCGTACGCAATACAAACTGCGAACTGCAGAAACTGGCAGCAGAATATGATATTTCCTCTGCATCGTTTGAGAACGAAGCAAAGAAGAATCCCAAAATAATCGAAAACGATACTATCGTCCGCGATATGGACAAGTGTGTAAAATGCAATCGTTGTGTGGAAGTTTGCCAGGAAATACAGACAATCAGGGCAATTAATACTTCCCACCGAAGCCATGAATACGAAATTTGCACAGCTTACAAGCAGACTCTTTCGGATACGCCATGCGTATTCTGCGGCGGATGCGCGGCAATTTGCCCGGTCGGCGCAATTTGCGGGCACGACCAAACCGATGAAATCAGGTCAGTTTTTGATGATAGCAGCATTAAAAAAATAGCGCAGGTAACACCTGCTCTTGTTTCCGCATTGCAGCGGGAATTTCCTGCCGTTACAATGGGTAAAATAATCAGCGCAATAAGGATGCTGGGTTTTGATAAAGTTTACGACGCTATGGCAGCAATTAACGCTATCGGTTCGGAACTTGGCGAAGAAGTGCAGGCGCGCAAAAAGAGCGGGAAAAAATTGCCCATTATTTGCGGTTGTACCGAGGGCGCGTCCCGCTTCATTAAACATTCGTACCCTGAATTGGCAGATAACCTTTCTGTCGGCAAAAGTTTTAAGCAGCAGTTTGCGTCTTTAACCGGGGAAAAGCAGGCGGTTTATATTTCCTTTGTACTCTGTATTGCGCAGAAATATAAAGCATCCTCGGCTAATGCCGGTGACAAAATGAACTTTGCTCTAAGCACAAAAGAATTTGTTCGCATGATTAAACTTGCGGGAATCATGATAGAGACATTGCCGGAAGGGCAGTTTGATTCTGTTAATGTACCGAAGGGGAGTGCGCACCCCGTGCGGGCGTTCAAAAAAGAGACAGTGCATGGTTATGCGCAGGCGCGCAAGGTAATGGAAACAATACTTGCAGGCAAATGCGACGCAGATGTAGTGGAGATTATGAGCTGCCCCGCAGGGAAAGGCTGCTCAACCCCCTGATTGTTTCTTTAGCGTATCTTTAAATATTTGATCCGCATCCAGTTTTTCATCTACGCCGAACATGGGAGAAATTCCCTCATCTCTGATACTTCTGAAAAGCGGTCCCGGGCGGCTTCCGTAAGCCCAGCTGTTTTCATTGTTAATAAGATAATCAAGTATCGTAACTGCCGACAGCGAGAAAAATATCAATGTCGCGTTTATTCTTCTTTCCTGCGGCAGCATCATGTCCAGGCGTTTTGAAATCGGGTTTGGTACCTGAAAATTATATGCTTCCCATGGATTGTTTATTCCGGGGCACGGAGCTTTGGCGGAGGATCCCCCGGCCCGTATTCCCTGTTCAATGCCTTTTGCCACCGCTGTTAAATATTTGCGTATTTTTCTTACTTCGCTGTAAATGGGAACAATATCCTTTTTTGGAAAAGGAGGCGGACCTATTGATTCAAATTTGTAGTACGGCAGGAAATAAAGCCGCTTTATCCAATGAAGTTCATTTAAAGTTTTCTTTGCATAAGGCGTTGACCTTGCATCCGCCGAGTTTTCCAGCATACGGCAATATTCTGTTAATCGCGGAAGATAGTCTCTGGAAAAACTGTCTTCTATATAGCCGCGCCAGCTATTGATAATTTCTCCAAGTTCATCGCTTACCCTTACAGGATTTCCATCCGCTCCCGTTATTGCGCCGAAATTCACATAACGCAGCCCAATAAACAGATCTTCCAGTATATTAAGCAGGACAGAAACCTGCTGAACCGGATCGGTTTTTGCGACTAATTCGTATCCATGTCTCATGCTGTAAACTTTGGCAAAATACGGATAAAGATCCGGGAATTCTTCGAGTTTTTCCCAGCCTGCTTTTGGAAAAAGAGCTTCCATTGCTGTTCTGCTTTGATCCAGTGATTTTAGCTGCGCTTTTTCGGCTTCTTCTTTTGCTTTACGCTCAATTACTTTTGGATCGTTAGCATCTTCTTCATCGGCTTTTTCTTCATTATCTTTGTTTTCATCTGCTTCACTTTCGCTGTCATCTTCACTTTCGTCATCTTCACCCGCATTTTTCTGGAGCGCTTCCATATCAAGAGTTTCAATTTGCTGCGCATTTATATCTTCTGCATTTAATTGTTCGGTTTCTGTAACATTTAAAAATGCCATGTAGCGTCTGCGTCTTTCTATAAAAAAGCGTTCATAGGCAATGTAGCGATCAGATATTAATTTCATTAATAACGGATATAAACCAAAATGAACATTCCGCCTGAGATCGCCAAGGTATGAGATTATATTGCGGATAATATCCTGATATTTATCTTTTGCTTCCATTGGGCTTTCAAGATACAGTATTTTATAAATAAGTTTAAAAGCAGATTTTATATTTTCTGTATTCAAATTATCAAGGAGGAACAAGGGTTTATAAATACCGCGCAGAATTTCCGCAAAATCGGTAACTTTTACAGAGCGCGGCTGAGCCTGCAATTCCGCAATGGCGCGCGCGATGCTTTCAATATCCCAGCTGCGCAGGATATCCAGCACTTTATAAACAAACGGGGACGCCCTTTTTAACTGGTTGTTTCGTTTTTTGTTCTTTTTTGGAAAAAGATTTCTTGTAGATGTTACCAGCCTTTCTACCTTGTGGTAGTATTCATTCATGCGTACGGTAACAAAACGGGGATTTACATAATCAATTGGTTCCTTAAAAAAAGAAAAAATTGAAGTAAGAATCTGCATCGGGCTTTTTATCTCGAATATTACCTGACCTGCATACTGATCAATTTTGACTCTTTCGGAATAACTTAATGTTGCCGGAACAGAAGGGTCATCTCCCGGATACGGACCTGTTTGTTTGGATCTAAAAAATCCGCCTTTTTCATCTTCATCTTCCGGGGCAAGATCTATGCGGCGGCGTTTTTTGCCTTTAATAAGGACATCCACCGTTTCGCGTCTTGTTTTTTTGGGATCCGGTTCCTTGTCCCGTTCTGTGCCTACTTCTCCGCCAAGAAGCTGAGCCATTCTTTTTGCTTCCACTTCATCTGTTACGCCAAGTTTTTCACGGACACGGCTAAGTTCGCCGGGCGCGTAAATTGCATTTTTGGAACCTGCATTGTTTTTCTTTGCCATACCTACACCCTTAAAAAGAGTTTTTCTCCTACCCCAAATAGATTTTTGAATTGCACTTTTTCTCCGTCAGAATTAACCAGCGTTCCGCTGTAAAAACCCAAAGGAGCGTTAAAATCGGCTTGTGTAAAAAGCAGATTTGTTCCGCATCTGTTCGGTTCTTTGGGAGTAAAAGTTAAATCAACCATTCCCTCGACATCCTGAATAACCCAGGTTGAATCCGGTCCGTTTGGCATTGTGATACGCACCGGCGGCAGCGGGGTTAATTCTCCGTTTATCCAAAATACATTTTCGTTGTTCTTGTTTGTTTCCCTTGTTTGATTTTCGGCAATATGAAAGCCAAAACGGCGCCCGCCCGCCCGGGGGTATTCTTCATCAAAACCCATTGCGCTGCACATTTTTGTATGTATTTGATGCGGAAAGAAACCTTTGTAATCGCCGAAAAAGCCTGTGCAGGTATTTGATTTAAAACTGAAATGATGGCCTTCAAAAACCATGTCCCCCTGAACCGGCGCAAGCGCTTTGTACGCATACATTGAACGCATATCGGGCATTCCCAGAGAAACCACCATCGGGGTTATTTCATGCCTGTTAAGATTGTACGAAAGATGAGCGGTTAGCGACGGGTGTCTGCGCGTTGCCTCGATATTTATATCAAGGCTGATGGTATCGGCATCAAGCCAGCTATGGATCATGAAGAAAAAGCCTGATGACCCGCTGTCAACCGAAGAGTTTGCAAGACTGTTGGGGAGATGCCATCCTGTACCCGGTTTTATCTTTCTAAAAACAAACTTCTTTTTGTTTTCTTTATCGTAGAGTACTACCTGAGCCATTCTGTATAATTTTAAATTACAGAAAATCGCCTCCATAAAGAAAGTTTCGTTCTGGACAAGAAAACACTGCCATTCCTTTATCCTGTAGTTTTTGAGCCAGCGCGGCAGGGGATTGGGTTTGCGTATTTCCAGCAAATCCACCTTTTCAAAAGCCTTGTTCCACGTTCCAATGACAGGCTCGCCGTCTTTTACAGGTGTGGCTATTGGGGGTAATATTTCTCTTGTGTACATACCTATCTTGAATTTTAGCATATTTTTACTTACAATACCATCTAATTGAGGTATTTTATGAATTGTGATGCGGCAAATCCAAAAGCAAACGGAATTGTTGATGTTTGGCAGGAAATTCTCCCGGTACGTTTCGGCGTTATTGATAAATCTGACCGGCTGACACTGAATGCAGTGTTTCAGTTTTTTCAGGAAGCGGCTATCAGTCATGCAGAAAATCTGGGGGTAGGGCGGGAAGATATGGCGCGAACCGGACAGGTATGGATCCTTTCGCGGATGTCTGTTCAGGTGGACAGGCGCCCAAAATACCGGGAAACTATCACTGTTTGCAGCTGGCCGCGCGGGTTCGAAAAATTGTTTGCAATTCGCGATTATCAAATTAAAGACAAAAATGAGGCGGTGGCTGTTTCTGCAAGAAGCGCATGGATAATCGTTGATATTGAAAAACGCCGTCCGTTAAGACCGCAGGTTGTAATGGATTATCTGCCCTTAAACGAGGGGCTGGAAGCGCTGTCTTCGGTTACCGGGCTTGCTGTACAGGAAAATCTGGTAAAAATAGCAGATCGCACAGCCTGTTACACAGACCTTGATTATAACGGACATGTTAACAACGGCAGTTACATTAAATGGATAGAGGATGCTCTGGACAGGCAGCTTCTGGAAAAAGCGGATAAAATACGTTTTGACATAAATTACATTAATGAAATTCTCGGCGGCGAAACCATCGAAATTTTTTCTGCCCCGATTGATGCTGCCGCTTTTGCTTTTGAAGGCAGAAAAAACGGACAAGCGGCGTTTAGGGCAGAATTGAGAATATTGGAGTAAAATTATGAATGCTGACGGCCACAACCTCAATTACCTTGAAATGCTGCCGTTGAGCGGTATAACGAAATATAATAAAGGGCAGCCGAGCGACGGTGTTCCGTTTGCCGGTTATCCAAGGGTGCACCCTTCAGATAAAACCAAGATTATTCTTGTAATTGATCCCTTGGGCAGCGAACCGACAGTTTTGGAATTCAGGCTGGAAGATATTTTATTTGCAGAGGAAATCCCTTCTGCTGTTACCGAAGCAGGCGAAGGAGTGCCGCTGGTAAAACTCTGGATAAAACGCTGCTCTATAGGAATAATACTTGAACCGTTCGAGGTTAATGATCCCCTGCATTTTGCAGAAAAGGTGCAGGCTGTTAAAAAACGTCTTCTGCAGTATCGGGAGGCATCCCCTGCAGATTAGGAGGCTGTATGTCCATTAAAAAAATCGTTGCAATTGTATTAATTTTTGTTTTTGCCACAGTAGCCTGGATGATTTTAGGCGCAACAAATTCTGTAAGAACAAATACATTGTTTAATTCCCTAAAAACCCAGGTTGCAAATTCCTACGGCGGCAGGCTGAACATTGAATCGCCTAAATGTTATTCCAAAACAGTAAAACACAGGGAAGAAACTTCCAACAACACTACAAGAATCGTAGAATATTTTGAATATAAAAATTACGAGCTTATAAAATCCGATATCGCAATAAAAGTATATCTGGATCAGCGTAAAAAAGGCAATTTATGGTTTCCTACTTTTAAAGCCAATTTTACAGGAACATATATTTTCCAGATAGATGATTCGCCCGATAATATTTTTGTTTACTCCACGCTGAATTCCGCAAATTCCATTTATAATAATCTAAATTTAAAAATAAATAATGAAGATATCAGCAATGTCCTGCCCTTAATCAACAAACAGGAAATCCCCGTTGCCGCGCTTGCTGACAACACCGTTCAATTAACCGTATCCTACGACGGCACCGGCATGGAAGATCTGCATTATCTGATTACTCCGGACAGAAACGCAATTGCCCAAATAAACGATTTTAATCTTGTTATCTCGACAGATTTTGATTTATACGATATTCCGTCCAACATGATGTCTCCTACCCATAAAAGCAAAACAGATAAAGGCCATGATTTAACCTGGGAATTAAACAAAACAATTACAGGAAAAAACATCGGCATAATTATTCCAAACAAATTAAATCCCGGCGACATCATAACAAGAGTATCATTTTTTGCTCCTGTTTCTCTGTTGTTTTTCTTTGTAGTGCTTTTAATGTTCACAGTCGTACTAAAAATAAAAATCCATCCAATGCACTTTTTCTTTCTGGCAGCAACCTTTTTCTCTTTTCATTTAATGTTCTCCTATTTTTCCGACCAGCTGGACATTTACTTAAGTTTTGCAATCTCCGCAATTGTCTCTTTAATTCTTACAATCACATACATGAGACTAATCTCCCCCAAAAAAATGGCGTTCCTGTATACCCCTGTTATACAAATTATTTATCTGGTAATTTTTTCATTTTCCTTCTTCTTTGAAGGTATTACCGGCATCATTGTAACAATCTGCGCGGTAATCACCTTGTTCATCCTTATGCAGGTAACAGGCAGAATCAACTGGGACGAAGAGTTTAAGGCAAAGGTTTGAAAGAGGACGCGGAGAGGAATTAGAAAAAATATAAATATAACTTTTATTTATGCATGTTTTTCGTTGTATTTTTCTCGAAAATGAAGAAACAATCCAACAACCATAAATGGGAGACCAAATAAAAATGCACCGACTACCAATACAATTTCCATTTCCATACAATAACTCCTTTAATCGTTGCTTGAACCATTTTTTGTTTCTCTTATCCCAAGAATAAGACCTACTATACAAAATACAATACCTATTGCAAAACCAGTAATGATCAAAAAAAGGTGGGAAAAATCCCCTCGCAAAATACCGCCAATAAAAATACCGCCAAATAATAATTTACCCAAATCTAAAAGTAATTTTCCAATGTCTTGTTTTACAGTTGTCTGTTTTTTCACTTCATTACTCCTGTTTATAATATACTATATTTTGCCTCATTTTAATAGTCCATTTTTCAATTTATCTCCAAAATGCCTCCAAATAGCAACTTTAACCCCACAAAAACATGCAGAATTACCTAAACAATTTTAAAGCTTGAAATATTGATATATTAATGCTACATTAATCCCGATGGCAATAAAAACAGGTATAAAAATCAAAAATACCCCCCCCCC
>WQWU01000007.1 GCA_009785215.1 Treponema sp.
CTGCACCTTCAGCGCCTCTCGTTATAGCAACAATACCCATAACAACAGCAAACGCGATAATACAAAGTACATCGTCTATAACGGCAGCGGCAACGATAGTAACACCTTCCGGAGAATCCATTTTTTTATTCTCTGATAATATTCGTGCAGTTATGCCAAGTGATGTAGCCATACAAAGTATCCCAAGAAAAAGGCTGCCTTCATGCATTATTGATACACCATAAAATAATGAATATGCCAATGCGCCTGAAAAGAATGAAACAACTACACCCCCTAAACCTACAATACTTCCGACCACGGAGTAACGCAGGAAAAGCGCGATGTCGGTTTCAAGACCGGATGCAAACAGCAATATAACGGAGGCAATCGCAGCTATCGCGTATAACTCGTTGCTTACAGGCAAAGAACTTCCGAATAATTCCATCGCATTCGGAAAGATACCATGGGGAAGCCCGGGTAAAGGGATGCCTCCAAGTGCAAAAGGTCCTATAACGATACCTGCAATAAGTTCGCCTAAAACCTTGGAAATTCCGATTTTTTTAGCAAGTCTGCCGAATAATTTAACGGCAAACACAATTATACCCAACTGGAGCGCCATAAGGGCTACAAGTTCGGTAATTGATTCAGATCCATCACCTATAGACATAATCTAAATTCCTCCATTTTTCTAAAAAAAAACATGTTTTATTAATTCTAATTGATATTTTTTAAAAAGCAACCATCGAATTGGCAGAATTTTCTGGTACATTATTGGTACGTTTACTAGTAGGCTATAGAAGCTTTTTTTGTTAAAATAAAACATGAAAATAGCGGTTGTAAGCGATATTCACCAGAGTGCTCATTGGCGGAAATTGATTAATCATGCGGCAGATTTTGATAAAATAATTTTTCTTGGGGATGAGTTTGACTGCTGGACAAATAAATGGCCGCTTCAGATGGACAATGCAGAAAATATAATTACTTTTAAAAAAAGTTATCCCGGTAAAATTGATCTTTGCTGGTCTAATCATGCTATTAGTTATTTTCTGGACGAAAGATGCAGCGGATATCAAAGTAATCATGCTGCCGGTATTGAGGAATTTTATAAAAAAAATAAAGAGTTTTATAATGTCATTTATATTTATGATAAATGGATTTTTTCCCATGGCGGAGTTTCTGCAAAATGGATGAAGTCCTGCGGCATTAATGAATTAAACGAGATCAACCAGTTATTTAAAGATAAACCAAATTTTTTTAAATGGGTTGGCCCTGACGGTTACGGAAATAATCCAAAAGAAGGGCCTTTATGGATCCGTACAGAAGCTCTTATTAACAATTATGTCCAGGGTTATAATCAAATAGCCGGCCACACAGAAAATCTCCAGCCGCGCATCGTTAAAAAGTACAAACAGATTTTTGTTTTTTGCGATACTCCCGGGCATAATTACCTTACTGTTATTGATACAAAAACAAACGATGTTGAATTTGTTAATTTAAAGTGAATGCTGTCTCTCGGTTGAAATATTTTCTCCAAAAAAGTATATTACTACTATGAACTCTATAGAATTACCCAAAGTTTACGACCCAAAATCTTTTGAGGATCGAATCTATGCTCAATGGAAGGATTCTGGCGCATTTACACCAGAAGCAGCAAAAGACACCTCCAAAGAACCTTTTGTTATCACTATTCCCCCGCCGAATGTTACAGGTGTCCTGCACCTGGGGCATGGTTTAAATAATAGTCTTCAGGACATTATTGTCCGTTTTCATAGAATGCGCGGCGTTCCTACACTCTGGGTTCCCGGCACTGACCATGCGGGTATCGCTACCCAGAACGTAGTAGAACGCAAACTAAAAGAACAGGGAAAAAACAGGCGGGAACTTGGGCGTGAAAAGTTCCTGGAAGAAACATGGAAAGTAAAAAACGAACACCACGCGATTATAACTAAACAGCTGGAAAAAATCGGCGCCAGTGTTGATTGGAACCGCGAGCGTTTTACCATGGACGAAGGCCTTTCCCGCGCGGTGCGTGAAGTTTTTGTTACCCTATACGAGCGAGATCTTCTATATAAAGGCAATTATCTTGTAAACTGGTGTACCTCCTGCGGTACTGCTCTTGCCGATGATGAGGTCGACCACGAAGACACTGCAGGAAAAATGTATCACTTACGCTATTATTTTAATGATGATTACGATGCAAGCATCGGCGAAAGTTTTATCGAGATAGCCACAACACGCCCCGAGACACTGTTAGGTGACACTGCCGCAGCCGTTCATCCCGAGGACGAGCGCTATACTAGTTATAAAGGCAAAACCTTACGCCTGCCTTTAACAGAAAGAGATATACCCCTAATTTTTGACCCATATGTAGAGCGCGGTTTTGGAACAGGAGCGTTAAAAGTAACACCTGCACATGACCCTAACGACTGGGATCTCGGCAGAAAGCATAACCTGGAAATTATCAATATACTTAACCCAGACGGAACTTTAAACGAAAATGTACCGGAAAAATACCGCGGTTTAAATATTAAAAAAGCGCGTGCGATTGTAATTGAGGATTTAATTAACGGCGGCTGGTATGTTAAAGACGAACCTATTAAACACTCTGTTGGTCATTGTTACCGCTGCAATACAGTAATAGAACCTTTCCTTTCCGAGCAGTGGTTTGTAAGAATGAAACCATTAGCCGATAAAGCATTGGCGTGCTGGCAGAAAGGCGAAATTATTTTTTATCCTAAAAAATGGGAAAATACCTACAAACACTGGATGGAAAATATAAAAGACTGGTGTGTAAGCCGTCAATTATGGTGGGGGCACCGCATCCCGGCCTGGACTTGTTCAGACTGCGGCAAGCTTACAGTTTCACGTAACGATATTGATGTTTGCCCGCATTGCAATAGCAAAAATATAGAACAGGACAATGATGTTTTAGATACCTGGTTCTCAAGCTGGCTCTGGCCGTTTTCAACATTAGGCTGGGAAAAACCGGGCGTTTCAACTCCCGACCTGGAAAAATACTACCCTACTACTTCATTAATCACAGCTTACGACATTATTTTCTTTTGGGTAGCAAGAATGATCATGGCAGGATTGGAGTTTACAGGCAAAGCGCCTTTCCGCGACATTTATATCCACAGCCTTGTCCGCGATAAACAAGGACGCAAGATGAGCAAGTCTTTAGGGAACGGAATTGACCCTTTAGAACTTGTAGACGAGTTCGGCTCGGATGCGATGAAGTTTACTCTTGCATTCATGTGTGCACAGGGGCAGGATGTACTTGTAGATAAAGATTCTTTTAAACTTGGTTCAAAATTTGCAAATAAAATTTGGAATGCAAGCCGTTATATATTGATGAATTTAAGCGGCAGAAACATTATCGAAAATCCTGTTTTAAACGCCGCCGACAAATGGATTTATTCACGTTTAAACACAGCGGCAAAAGCAATGCGCGAAGCATTCTTTTCTTACCGTTACAATGACGCAGCGCAGACAGCTTACGAGTTTTTCTGGAATGATTTTTGCGACTGGTATGTAGAAGCTACAAAACTTTCCATGAAAGGCAGCGGCGAAACGGATGTTTCTTCTGAAGAAAAAGATCGCGCGGCAGCTGTATTATTGGATGTATTAGCTGAATCGCTCAGGCTTCTCCACCCTCTCTTGCCGTTTGTAACAGAAGAAATTTACAGCAAACTACCGGAACAGGTAACAAGTAACAGTGAACAGGGAGCAAGTTTGCTTATCTGTACACGTTATCCTGAATACGATGAAAAGCGTTATTCGCCGGCAGAAGAAAAAAACTTTTCGGCTCTGCAAGCGCTTGTTGGAATGGTTAGAACAATCCGAAGCGAATGCGGTATAACCCCCGATAAAAAACTTAAAACCCTAGTTCGAGCAAGCTCTGAATTGGAAAAACCATTTAATGAAAACCTTGAATTAATAAAACTTCTTGCAGGTATAAGCGATCTTTCTATAGAAACTGTTAAGGAAAATACAAAACCCCAAGGTTCTATCGGAATGGCTGCAAACGGCTTTGAAGTATTCGTATTTATCGCAGAAGCAATAGATACTG
Organism: Treponema sp.; assembly: GCA_009785215.1. GTDB lineage: Bacteria > Spirochaetota > Spirochaetia > Treponematales > Breznakiellaceae > WQXQ01. The sequence goes on from WQWU01000007.1 coordinate 4,049, forward strand.
CCGCTTTAAAGAAAAAATTTACAAACGATCTTGAAAAAGACCGCAAGTACATAGAAGGAATAAAAAACAAGCTCGCAAACGAACAGTTTGTAAAAAATGCTCCAGGCGAACTTGTTCTGGAACAAAAAGCAAAACTGGAAGAAGCTCTTTTACGGACAGAAAAATTCAACAATTATATTAAGGAACTTTAATGAACACAGAACAAATGGATCAATTAAGCGGTATTCGTCTTGCACCCTATATTCAGCTTGCAACGTATCTGATAGGTAAATCGCGCGAGGGCGGCGGGAACATGTTCCGCCATCAGCTTGATACAATGTCTATTCTTGTAGATTATAAATTCATCGATTCAGTATTGCTTAAGGCTTCGCTTGTTCATGACGTTATTGAAGATGTTCCGGATTTTAATCATAACATTTTACTATCCATAGATTTTGAAAGCCATGCTGTATACAATCTTGTTCTGGAAGTTTCACGCCGTCACGGAGAAACAAAGGCAGATTTTTTAACACGCATAATAGAAAGCGGTTCGGAGAAAGCAAAGATACTTAAAGTTGCAGATCGCATATCCAACATGATTTCACTGGGTTTTGTTAACAATATGGAGTTTGTAGAAAGATATATTAATGAAACACAAAATTATCTTTTACCTCTTGCCGAAAAGACAGATTATAATATGTTCATCGAATTAAAAGACCTTGTAAACTCCAGGCAGAAATATCTTAACGATTACCGTAATTTAGAACGCTTTATTATTAATAATACTACGGAGGTTTAACCGTTTTCCCTGCGGTTTTTTATTTTGAATGTTTTACTGCAAAAAATAAAATCTCCTCTGGATTTAAAAAAACTTACCCTTGGAGAATGCAGTAAACTTGCACAGGAACTCCGCCGGCAGATTGTTTCTGTTGTTGCAACTAACGGAGGGCATCTGGCTTCCAATTTGGGAGTAATTGAATTAAGCATAGCCTTACACAGGGTTTTTAATTCACCGCAGGATAAAATTGTCTGGGATGTCGGGCATCAGTGTTATGCGCATAAAATACTCACAGGGCGCCTTGATTTATTTTCTTCGCTTCGCAGGCAGAACGGCATTGCAGGTTTTCCGAAACGCAGCGAGAGCGAACATGATTCCTTTAATACAGGTCATTCTTCCACATCAATATCCGCAGCTCTTGGCCTTTTGGCTGCGCAGAAAATTAAAAATAATAAAGATTTTGTTATTGCAGTAATAGGCGACGGCGCCCTGACAGGCGGACTCGCTTACGAAGCATTGTCTCATGCAGGGCATCTTGGCCTGCCGTTAATTGTTATTCTAAATGACAATAAAATGTCCATAAGCCGCAATGTCGGCGGTTTGTCAAAATATCTCAGCCGCCTTTCCATGAAAGAAAAATATCAGACTTTCCGCCGTCACTTTGATTCAATGGCAAAAAAGATACCTGTTTTCGGCGGCGCATTTTTTAATCTTGTTGTAAGATTAAAACGCGCTGTAAAAGCAGTATTTTATTTTGATAATTTCTTTGTAGATCTTGGCTTTGAATATGTCGGCCCTATTAACGGGCATAATATTCAGGCTCTTATTAATGTTTTTACCGATGTTAAAAAGTTAAACCGTCCTGTTGTAATTCATATAAATACGCGCAAAGGCAAAGGATACGGTTATGCCGAAGATGATCCGGACAGTTATCACGGCGTTGCTTCATTTTCAGTAGACAGCGGCTTAAACGGCAGCTTAAGCGGCAGTTTATCCGGCAGCGAACGGCAGGATTTACCAAAAAATCAAATTAATAAAAAAAGTTTTACAGATGCTTTCTCCGCCTGCATTACAGATATTGCAGAAAAAGATAAACGTATTATTGCAATTACCGCTGCCATGCAGACAGGCACAGGGCTTAAAACCTTTGCCGGTAAATTCCGGGATCGTTTTTTTGATGTTGGCATTGCGGAGGAACATGCAGTTACATTCGCCGCAGGTCTTGCTGCAGAAGGTTTACGCCCTGTTGTTGCGGTTTATTCAACATTTATTCAACGCGCTGTTGATCAGGTGATACATGATTGCGCTTTGCAGAAACTGCCGGTAATTTTTGCGCTGGACAGAGCCGGATTTGTCGGCGCAGACGGCGAAACTCACCAGGGGCTTTTTGATATTTCGTTATTCAGAAGCACTCCCAATATGACAATAATGGCTCCTGCAAGCGAAAATGAAATGAGGAAGATGTTAAATTTTTCTCTCACAGAGACGCAGAGACGTAACATTCCTTTGGAATGTAGAGAACACGGAGAAGAAACTAAAAGAAAAAGCGGACCTGTTTTAATTCGTTACCCAAAAGCACACTGTCCGCAGGAAATTGAGGCGTTCTCTGCTCCCTTAGAAACAGGACGCGGGGTATTTATTAATAAAAGCGGTAAAAAAGATGTTTGCCTTGCTTTTACCGGCAGTTTGTTCAAAGAAGCTGCCGAAGCCGCCGTTATACTTAAAGAAAAAGGAATAGAAGCCGACCTTTATAATCTTCGATTTTTAAAACCTGTTGATGAAGATTACCTGACAGGTATTATGAATGAATATAAACTTATCTGTTTTATAGAAGAAGGAATAAGGGAAGGCGGATTCGGCGAATACGCTTCTGCCCTTGCATTAAGATATAAATGCTCAGCACAAGTGCTTGTAATGGCGGCAGAAAACTGCTTTATCGAAGAAGACAAAGCATTAGGTACAAGGGAAGAATTACTTTCCATTAACCGCCTGGATAGTTTATCTATAACAGATAGAATAATGGCGTGTTTTATGGTATAGTAAGAAATGCAATGGATTCAGTGGCTTTCTTCAATATATGATTTTATCCGCCCCATTTTAGATGTAGCCCTCCTTGCCTTTATTCTGTACAAAGGTTATGAACTTCTGGAAAAAGCGCAGGCTTTCCCCCTTGTTAAGGGAGCGGGTTTTCTTGCCCTGGTCTTTGGTATTGCTTTCCTTTTTAATCTTTCAACTTTAAGATGGGCGCTTACAATGATTGCCCCCGGCTTATTTATTGCAATTGCCATTGTATTCCAGCCTGAACTAAGAAAAATATTTATCCGCCTTGGGCAGACAGAATTTTTCCGCCCCAATATTATAGCGCAAATTGGAAAACTTGATGCTGTTGTTACTGCGGCAGAACTTCTCTCTCAGAGAAGACGCGGAATGCTTGTTGTTTTCCCCAGAAAAATCAATTTAAAAAGTATAATAGAAACAGGAACAAAAATTAATGCAGAAATTTCTTCCAGTTTGATAGTTGCAATTTTTGAGTTTGACGGGCCTCTTCATGACGGTGCTATGATTATTCAAAACGGAAAAATTGCTGCTGCAAGCTGTTTTTTACCGCTTTCTGAAAGGCAGGATATACGCAAAAATTTCGGCACACGGCACAGGGCAAGTCTTGGCATGGCGGAACAATCAGACGCTGTAGTATTGATAGTTTCGGAAGAATCGGGAGCTATTTCACTGGCGTACGATGCAAAACTTTATTACGATTTAACAATTACAGAAGTTACGCGCAAATTAATGGAGCTGCTCGACAAAGGCAGCAGAAAAGAAACTTCCCTGCAAGCTGCAGAAAATAAAGGTTCATCTGCAGAAGAAGGAGAGATACTTGTCGAATAGGAGTAAACTTTTAGCAAAAATCACAGAAAAATGGCCTGTTAAAGTTCTCTCTTTGGCGGCAGCGCTGATCATTTCTGTTTTCTACAGAATGAACAGCCTGGAAACCCGGTTTTTTACTGTTCCATTGCAGATTGTATCAAGCGAAACTTTGCTGCCTGCTGCAGTTTTTGCAAGCGCCGTTAGAGTTTCATTACGCGGAGAAATTGACGGCATACAGCCAATCCTGGAAGAAGATATAGAAGCTTATATCGATCTTGGAAGATACACAAACGAAGGTTACTACAGGATTCCAGTTCATATACGGAAAAAAGGCAGCGCTCTTGGAGTTGAACCTTTGGAAATTTCTGTCCTTCCTTTGGAGATTCCGCTTCAGCTGGAAAACAGAGTAACAAAAAATATTCCTGTTTATCCGGTATTCTCCGGATACGTAGCGCAGGATTATGAATTAACATTTCAATCATTAATTCCCGGCAGCGTGTTTGCAGAAGGCCCGCGAAGCATCATGGAAAACCAAATCGAATTTTATACCGAGATTATTAATCTTGACAGGCGCCATGATGATTTTTTTATAATGGTAAATATTATTAACGATAACCCTCTCATTACCATTCATGGGAGCAGGATGTTTGAATTCCGCGGATCGATAAGCAGGATTGCGCGCGAAGAGCAAAACGAAACTTATAACTCTGTTATGGATAATACGCAATGATTATAGGCATAGGTATTGATATAGTGGAAGTAAAACGAATGGAACGATGGCTAAAGGATATAAAACTATTACAAAGGTTTTTTCATGACGAAGAAATAAAACATGTTCTTTCCGGAAAAAACGGCGCTCAGAGTTTAGCCGCAAGATTCGCCGCAAAAGAAGCATTCGGCAAAGCTCTTGGAACAGGTCTTGCAGATTTTTCATTAAAAGATATTATGATAAAAAACAGGGAAAACGGAAAACCGGAACTCTTTTTGCTGGAAACAGCGCAGAATGTTATGAAAAAATCCGGTGTTGATAAAATACACATTTCCCTTTCGCATGAAAGAGAAAATGCAATTGCAATGGTAGTACTGGAGGGAACATAATGCCGAAAAAAGGTAAAGATGAAGACAAAGAATTAAAAGTAACGTTTCAATCAAAGAAAGAGTTTGAATGCCCTGCATGCTTACATAGATTCAGAAAAGAAGAGCTTTTTTCCGGCGGAGGCAGGTTAATTGCAGGAAAACTGACAGAAGAACTTCACAGACTGTATGAACCTTCTGCAAAATACGGCGAAATATTTCCGCTGGTTTACGAAGCCATAGTGTGCCCTGAATGCTGGTTTTCATCCATGGAAAGTGATTTTGCTTCTTTGCCGAAAGAAAATATTGAAACTGTAAAAAAAGATCTGCAAAAGCGAATGAAAGAAACTTCGATGGTTTTTCCAAATGTAGATTTTCACGAAAACAGAACATTAATGGACGGAGCGGCGTCACAATACCTGACACTGCGCTGTTATGATTATTATAACAAACCAACATCTCCTACAATAAAACAGGGGCTTGCAGCCATTCGCTGCTCATGGTTAATTGATGAACTGCATAATAAATTCCCCGGGCAGAATTATGACTGGCTTGCTCTGCTTTTCAGAAAAAAGGCGCAGTATCTTTATAATGAAGCGCTAACACGCGAACAGAACGGAAAAGAAACTCTTTCCGGCATAAAAATCTTTGGCCCTGATACAGATAAAAATTATTCCTACGAAGGGATGCTGTATATGTGCGCTTATCTTCGCTATAAATACGGAGCCGCACATGACGAAGAAGCAAGAAATACCTCTCTGGAAGAAGCGCGGAGAACAATTGCAAAACTCTTTGGCATGGGAAAATCTTCCAAGGATAAACCCGGCGCATTCCTTGAACATGCCAGATCTCTTTATGATACGATTAACAAAGAATTATCGTAATGAACAGGAATATAAAATTAAAAATAACTTATGACGGCACCGGTTACTGCGGCTGGCAGAGACAGGAAAGCGAAAAAAATAATTATCCTACGATACAGGGAGAAATAGAAAAAGCCCTAAAAAAAATTCACGGAAAAGACATAAATCTTACCGGCTCCGGCAGAACAGACTCGGGCGTTCATGCTGCAGGTCAGATCGCAAACTTCTATACAGATATAAATAGCATTCCTGCAGACCGCTTTGCGCCTGCATTGAATTCGCTTCTTCCGTTTGATATTAGAATCCTGGAAGCCTGCGAAGTAAGCAGCGATTTTCATGCCCGCTTCAGCGCAAAAGCCAGATTTTACCGCTACCAGTTTTTATGCCGTTCAAACTGGTTTAACCCGGCTCTGCCCTTTGAAAGCCGCTTCAATCTGCATTTAAACCGTTTCCCGGACATCGAACTGCTTAACTCTTATTCAAGGTTAATATTAGGCGAAATTGATTGTTCAATTTTTACAGCCGCAGGAGACAGTTCGGCAATCGCCGGTAAATCTTTAAACCGCTATATTTACAGAGCATATTTCTACGCAGAAAAAGACAGATTAATCTTTGAAATTTGCGCCAATGCTTTCCTTAGAAGCATGGTTCGCTCTGTTGCAGGAACCTTCCTGCATTATGAAGATTTAAATCTCCCGCCGGAAAAACTGCAAGAAATTATCTCCAAAGGAGAACGCGCTCTTGCAGGCCCCACTCTGCCGCCTCAGGGATTATATTTGTGGCAAGTAGAATATTAAAAAAATCATATTGACATAAATGTAAAAAAACATCATTGTTCCCTATAGACAAAAAACTTGGGCAGAAGGAGGCGGAAGGAATATATTGATTGGTAGCGATGTTGTCATTAAAGGGATAAGCAAATCCTTTGGTGAGTTCGAAGTACTTAAAAATGTAAGCCTGGAAATTAAAAAAGGCGAGTTCTTTTCCCTTCTGGGACCTTCAGGATGCGGAAAAACTACCTTACTGCGGATAATTGCCGGCTTCGAACATCCAGACGAAGGTACACTCACCCTTGACGGAAACGATGTTCTTTCGCTTCCTCCCAACAAACGTCCAACCAATACCGTTTTTCAAAACTATGCCCTTTTTCCGCATCTTAGCGTTTTTGAAAATGTTGCCTTTTCTCCAAGATTAAAAGGAAACTCTTCATCTGAAATAAAGAAAAAAGTAGAACGATACCTTGAGCTTGTTCGTTTGGAAGGCCATGCCGATAAAAAACCAAACCAGCTTTCCGGCGGCATGAAACAGCGTGTAGCCATTGCCCGCGCTTTAATAAACGATCCTAGCGTACTGCTTTTGGATGAACCGCTTTCTGCACTGGACGCAAAACTGCGTCAGCATATGCTTATCGAATTAGACCGCATTCATGATGAAATCGGCGTCACTTTTATTTATGTAACCCATGATCAGCAGGAAGCGCTTTCTGTCTCAGATAGAATTGCAATTATGAATCAGGGAGAAGTTCTGCAGATAGATACGCCTCATGAAATTTATGAAAGCCCGGCTACAAATTTTATAGCCAAATTTATCGGAGAGACCAACCTTTACGACGGCATAATAACAAAAGTAGAAAAGGTTAAACTTCACGACTTTGAAGATGCAACCGAGTATATGGCAGAAGTTGAAATTCCTGAACTTGGAAAAATAAAAGTTACCGATGTCGATGAAATTCATGCAGGGCAGAAAGTAAGCTTTACTGTAAGACCGGAAAAAATTGTTATTACAAAAGAAAAACCTTCGACAAGCCGCGATGATATTAACCTGATTCAGGGTGTTGTAGATGAACCTATTTATTCCGGCTTTCAGACAAAATTTTATGTTCAGACTGACAGAACGATAATCCGTGTAATAAAACAGCACGCAAATTATTCCGACGAAGGGCCGGATATCCGATGGAAAGATTCGGTTTATCTTTCCTGGAGCGCCGTAGACGGTTATATCGTAGAGGTAAGAAATTGAAGCCGGATACCTCGCAGCTGCGAAGGAATCTTGGCCCGCTGTATTCTTCTCCAATGGCGATATGGTTTACAGCTTTTTTTCTGGCGCCGATTGTAATCATTATAATTTTCAGTTTTATGAAAAAAGGACTGCACGGCGGAGTAATAAACGAATTTTCCCTTGATGCTTACAAGTATCTTGTAAATCCTGTTTTTTTAAGAATAACGCTTCGTACATTAATTACATCGGTTATTGCCACAGTAATTACCATACTGATAGCGCTTCCCTGCGGTTATGCAATGGCAAGAAGCAAACATCAAACTCTTTTGCTTCTCCTTATTATCATTCCATTTTGGACAAATTTTTTAATCAGGGTTTTTGCCTGGACAAATATTCTAGGAAACAACGGATTTATAAATCAGCTTCTTATGCGTTTAGGTTTAATCGATGATTATCTTCCATTAATGTATAATCAAAATGCTGTAATTTTAGTTCTTGTTTATATGTATCTGCCGTATGCTATCCTTCCATTGTTTTCGACCATCGATAAATTCGATTTCTCTTTACTGGAAGCGGCGCGCGATTTAGGCGCAAGCAAGTTTAAATCCATGATTTTTATACTGCTTCCCAACATCCGCGGCGGCATCCTTACTGCTGTATTGTTTACGTTCATTCCGATTTTCGGCGCTTATGCAGTTCCGCTGCTTGTAGGCGGCATGAACTCTTATATGCTTGGAAACATAATAGCGGATCAGCTTTTAAAATCCCGTGACTGGCCGCGCGCCGCTGCTATTTCCATGGTGCTTACAATTGTTACTACTGTCGGCGTCCTGTGGATGATGTATGTGTATAAAAAGGAAACATCAAGAAAAATAGAAAATAAAACACAAAAAATATTTACGGAGGCTGTGCATTGAACTTAAACATTGCAATAAAAAAAATCACCTCCATAAGACCTGCAAAAATTCACGGCGAGGCAGCAAGGCATGCCAGACGCGCATACCTGCAGCGGTTTTCCATTTCGCAGACTGTTCTTGTTATAGCGCTTATCTTTTTATTTTTGCCTTTATTGGTTTTGGTGTTCTATTCATTTAACGGCTCTACAAGCATGCAATGGACAGGTTTTTCATTCAGATGGTATCAAAGACTGCTTACAGAACGCGGATTGTGGACAGCGTTAAAAAACAGCCTTATTATTGCTGTATCTTCTGCAGTAACAGCTACGGTAATTGGAACAATCGGCGCTATTGGAATAAGCTGGTATAAATTTAAAATGCGGAGTTATGTTCAGACAATTTCATTTCTTCCCATGATTTTACCGGAAATAATTATCGGCGTTTCTCTTGCAATCTTTTTTGCCGGAGTTGGAATTCAGCTTGGACTTCTTACCATATATATAGCGCATACAACTTTTAATATTCCTTTTGTTTTTTTAATGGTTATGGCGCGTCTGGAAGAATTCGATTTTTCCATTATCGAGGCTGCCGCAGACCTTGGAGCAAACGAAAGGCAGACTATGTTTAAAATAACAATTCCAATTTGCATGCCGGGTATTATTTCCGGGCTTCTTACTGCCATTACCCTGTCATTGGAAGATTTTGTAATTACATTTTTTGTCGCCGGCCCGGGTTCTTCTACCCTGCCAATCTTTATATATTCTGCGATAACGCGTAAAGGAGGCATAACGCCTCTAATAAGCGCTTTATCTGTTGTAATGATTTTGGGAACTGTTCTCCTTTGTATTATGCTAAGAAAGTTTTTAAAGTACATTGCAGCTAAATAAATATATGGTTAATGTATTTTATAACCATGGAAATTATTACTGGGGGTGTATGATGAAAAAAAGGAACATCATCTATCTTGTGGTTATGACGGTATTAATACTGCCCGTCATTATTTCTTGCGATTCAAGGGAACGGCTGTATATTTACAATTGGACATATTATACTCCGGATTCTGTCATTGAAAAATTTGAAAATGAATATAATGTCAGAGTTATTTACGATGAATTTGCTTCTAACGAAGAAATGTATGCAAAACTAAGAGCTTCTCAGGGAAGAAGCGGTTACGATGTCGTTTTTCCATCAAAGGATTTTGTTCCAATCATGATCCGGGAAGGCATGCTTGAAAGAATTGATCATTCAAAAATGACTAATTTAGGAAATATCGATCCAAAACTTCTTTTAATTATTGATTACGATCCGGATATGTCATATTCTGTTCCTTATTTTTACGGCGCCGCCGGTATTGCTGTTAACACAGCAAGGGTTCCGAATTTTGAACAAAGCTGGTCAATTTTTGCCAGAGAAGATCTTCGCGGCCGCATGACAATGCTTGACGATTTACGCGAAACTATAGGCGGTGCGCTTGCATACCTTGGGCACTCGGTAAACACAACAGACCCTGCTCATGTAGCGGCGGCAAGAGACCTTATCAATTATTCATGGAAGCCGAACCTTGTTAAATTTGACGCCGAAACATTCGGTAAAGGTTATGCCAACGGCGAGTTCTGGGTAGTTCATGCATTCCCGGAAGCAGTATATGAAGAAATTGCCGATGACGAATATCTTTTGGCTAATACTTTCTTTTTCTTCCCAAATGAAGGCGGCCCTTCATATATCGATAATATGGTTATTATGAAAAATGCCAGAAATGCCGAACTTGCGCATAAATTCATCGATTTTATACATAGACCGGAAATTTATGCCGAATTTGTGGACGATTTCCGCCTGCCTGCAACTGTAAATGTTCCTGCAAGGCAGTTTACCAGACCGAATAATGCCATATATTCAGAGGCAGATTTAGCCAGAACTGAGCTTGTCGGCGATCTTGGCGATTCGCTGGAGTTATATACAAACGCATGGTTTGACTCAATCAGGGTTGGAGACTAGGGCTTTACATTATTTTCCCTTTCTGGTACATTATAAAAGTGCAAACACTGAAAGTGTATACACCTTCAGTGTTAATACTTAATACCCGAAAGGGGCTCTTTTTTAAGGAAGGATAATATGTCACGGAGTTGTGATATTTGCGGAAAACATACAATCACTGGCAATAAAGTCAGCCATGCAAAGAACCGTACTCGCAGAACCTGGAAACCCAATCTGTTAAAGGTAAAAACCGAAGCCGGCGGCACAACTGCTACGCTTAAAATCTGCACAAGGTGTCTTAAGAGCGACTATATCACCAAAAAAGTCTAAGTCCGGCTGAAAAGCCTGTTTACCGCCAATGGCAGATCCTGGATTGTTACAAGCTTTAGATTATATTCTCAATAGAAGCAATGAAGCCGGTATAGAGGCTCTTGCCGAAGCAGTTGTAAGGCGCAGACGTGATTTAACCGTTTTTAGCGCTGTTGGAAATATGCCCGACCCTTCACGGATGGCAAAAGAAATTACAGCAAAAATAAATGACGGTGTCGGCGGCAGTTTAGACAGTATGAGAAAAACAGTTCAGGACATGATTGTTAAACTGTTAAAACAACATGCGCCCGAACTAAATGATAAACAGATACATGAACTTTGCCAGGCATGGCTCCCGGACGGAGTTAGTTCAGGAAAAGAAACATCTTCAGAGAAGCTTCCCGGCGATGTGCTTCTTTCCATGATTGAACAGTTTGTTTCTTTTTCCAACGGAGAAATGAAAGAATCCGTAGACAAAGGGCTTCGCAAGGAAATGGGCGTTTGGCCTCAGCGTTACTGGAACGCATTTCCTCCTGTAGTCCGCTCGATAGTTACAGATTACCTGAAAAATAAAATATCAGAAAAAGAATATAAATCCCAAATTGTCGTCGCACTTGGAATGTAAAATTAATACCTGAACTCTGAGTCGCCTATAAACTCGCGGAGAATGCTTGTTCCCGGCACATACTGCGGCGGAATGGGCGTAAAGTTTTCCAGGAAAGAAAGAAGCCTTGCAGCTTCTGCATACTCAGGCCTGCCGGGTTTTATTGCGCGTAACAGAGGATCGACAAAGTATTTAAAGACAGAAAGTTCGTAATCCAGTGCAGAATTAAATGCGGCGTCTGCAGTATTCTGAAACGGAAAAATATGCTTGCGCTCTCCTGCCTGAACTTTCGGCCACATTTTAATTGTACCTGCGGCATCCATCCCCCTAAAACGGGAGTCGCGCGTCATGCGCCGCAAAAGCCTGTTATCGCTTGTTGGAATACGGTTATGATCATCCAGGTTAAGCTGGGTAAGGGCAGAAATATAAATTTTAAACTTGGTTGTGCGGCTTATGCTGTGTGTTAAAGCATCATTAAGGCCATGAATGCCTTCGACAATCAAAATATTATCGCTTTCAAGTTTTATTTTTCTGCCGCCTCCTGCTTTCCTGCTTCCGGTTTTAAATTCATAAACAGGAAGGGTTATTTCTTCTCCGCGGTACAATGCCTGAAGCTGTTCGTTTAAAAACGGAACATCTAAAGCTTCCAGGCATTCATAGTCCGGCTCGCCTTTTTCATCTTTTGGTGTTTCTGCAGTTCCTCTGTAATAATCGTCAAGGCTTATTGCAATTGGCTTTAGTCCTGATACCATAAGTTCAATTTCCAGCCGCTTTGCGCTTGTTGTTTTTCCTGAACTGGAAGGGCCTGCAATAAGCACCATTTTTATATCTTTTCGTTTTTCATAGATCTGACGCGCAATATCGCCCATCTTTCTTGCCTGATGAGCTTCTGCTATTCTTATATATTCCTGAAAAGTTCTGTTTGATATGCGGGAGTTTAATTCTCCTACAACGCGCACACCGATAATTTTTCCCCATTTTTTATAATCATTATAAACTTTAAAAATCTGCGGTTCATCTGTAAATGAGCTGGTTATTGTCTTTTCTCCAATGCCGGGAAAACGAAGCAGGAAGCCATCCTGATACGGCATTAATTCAAATGCAGATAGAAGCCCTGTCCGTTCAAGAAGCGGCTGAACATAAATATCCATGTAACCTAAACATTCATTTACTTTAATGTAGGAAGAACTGCGCTGTTCCAAAAGCAAGACAGTATCTGTCTGATTATTTTCCCTGAATAACTGCATAGCTTCTTCGTATGCAATGTATTTAAATGTTAACGGCAGATTTTCAGTTATTAAAAATTGCATTTCTTTTGTAAGTTTATCGATATCTTCCTGTTTTGGTTTATCACCGGAACTTAATGTATAGTAATAGCTATTGCCCAGAGAATGACCAACGTACACACCGTCTGCAGGATAAACTTTCCGTGCAGCAATCGCCAAAACAAATGCAAGTGTCCGCCTATAGATCATAACGCCTTCTGCTGAATCAAGAAAAACCGGTTCTAACGATGCATTTACCAGTAATGATGTTCCAAGCGGACGAATCTCGTTATTTTCCCTTACAGCCGCTATTTGTTCAGCAGGAATGCCGAAATGTTCAATAATATCTGAAACTTTTGTGCCGTAAGGACAGGAAATTGTTTTTTCCGGAAATTTAATTTGTATGTTGTTCATGTTTTAATTATAACATGGATAGGAATAAAATACTATAACAGATATTAATTCTGCCTATGACCTAAATGCTTTTGTATCAATTCCAGTTTAAGAGCGCGAAGCCTGTCGGTTACCGATACTTTATAAACATGCGGATTTAAAAGCCTTTTATACGTTGAGTCAAAACTTTCCAAATCTGCAGAAGCGTGCGCTTTTATTTCTGTCAGCGGGGGATGTTCCCGTGTTAATCTGCCGTATTCTATTCGTTTTTTTAAAAGCGGCTCCGCGCTGCCGTCTATTGTATGCATAAAATGGCGGTAGTCCGATGAAGGATGCCAAAATGCATATCGTTGTCCGTCTTTTGGAATATCAAAACCATCATCAATGCCAAGAACATCGGTTAAACTCTGTCCTTTTTTATCTCTGATTCGCCATACCTGTTTAACTCCGGGGTTTGTAGTTTTTTCCGGATTGTCAGAAAACTTCATTACAGGTATCTGATTTTTTGCAGGATTTCCTTCTCCAGGATTTTCCGGCAGTAAAGCGGCAAGTTTGTAAACACCGGTAAAAGCCGACGCATGCCCGCCGGTAACTAACCTTGTGCCGACTCCCCAGCTATTCACCGGCGCACCTTCTTTAACAAGCGTTTCTATAATGTTTTCGTCCAAATCATTGGAAACAGTTATAAAAGCATTTTTTAATCCGGCGGCATCCAGAAGACGGCGCACCTCGATAGAAAGATAATGAATATCACCGGAGTCGAGGCGAACGCCAAAGTTTTTTCCCTGTGCAGCAAGTTTTTTTCCAACTTTAATTGCATTGTGTATGCCGCTTTTTAAAGTGTCATATGTATCGATAAGGAAAATAGCTCTGTCCGGGTATAATGCAGCATAAGCTTCAAATGCTTCTTCTTCGCTGTCAAACGACATGATCCAGGAATGAGCCATTGTTCCCATTACAGGAATTCCGTACATTTTTCCCGCTAATGTATTACTTGTTCCGCAGACACCGCCGATGTATGCCGCGCGGGAAGCCGAAACTGCTCCATCCGGACCTTGTGCACGGCGAAGACCAAACTCCATAACCTGCCCTTTTTTTGATGCAAGCCAAACGCGGCAGGCTTTTGTTGCAATTAATGTCTGAAAATTAATTATATTAAGAATTAAACCTTCGATTATCTGACATTCAACAAGACTGCCTTCTACTCTGATAATGGGTTCCTGCGGAAAAATAACTGTTCCTTCATTCATTGCCCAAAGTGTTCCGTTAAAACGGAATGTTCCAAGAAAATCGATAAAAGTTTCTTCAAAAATATTAAGGCTTTTTAAATAAGTTATGTCTTCGTTTGAAAAAGTTAAATTGGTTAGTTTATCCAAAAGAATTTCGATACCGGCAAACAAAGAGTACCCGCCGCCAAATGGCTGATAACGAAAAAACATTTCGAATACTGCCCGTTCTGTGCGGTTATTTTTCCAATATCCCTGCGCCATGGAAAGAGAATAAAAATCTGTAAAAATCGCTGTACTGTTCAATGTCTTCGTGTGAACTCTTCTCTCTACTATTTTAATATATCTAAGATTTCTTGGGAAGTGTAAAATTGAATGCCGTTCGCTTTCATTGTTTCGATTGCCTTTTCTGCAGAACCTTCTGGCTGATTTACCCCGCGTATTGCATCAGTTACAACAATCGTATTAAATCCAAGTCTCCGGCTGTCCATTGCGCTGTATAATACACAGTAATCTGTCGCAAGCCCGCCGATTATTACAGTTTCGATATTTGTCTGTTTGATACAGCCTTCCAATCCTGTCGCTGTTGATGAATCGTTTTCGAAAAATGCTGAATAAGAATCCAGTTCCTGCCTGAAACCTTTACGGATAATTATTGTTACCGGGTTTAGATCAAGGTTTGGATGAAATTCTGCGCCTTTTGTTCCCTGAACACAATGACAAGGCCACTGAAGAAAAGAAGAGTGCTCAGCGTTATGCCAATCCTGAGTAGCGGCAGCACGTCCGCCCCTGGCTGTAAGAGCGGCGGATAAAGCGTTTAACGGAGCTGCAACAGCATCGCCGTCATTTACAGCAAGAGCGCCGCCCGGGCAGAAATCATTCTGCACATCTACAATTAAAAGAAGAGTTCTGTTTGGATTTATATTCATGGTTTAATGATACATGTTATAAGCATTAACCGCAAGAGGAGTATACAATAGCTCTGCTGCAGCTTTTAGGTTTTCCTGTCCTGCCGCTGTGCCTACTACGATTACTGCAGGAAGCTCAGGCGGATTGGTTAATTCATAGACAGTATTGCTGACAAGTATTATTTTTTTTCCTGATTTATAAAGCTCTATTATAAAATCATTATAATTAAGCGGGCTTTTATGGTTATAATAATTTGTAAACACAATAGTTTCTGCTTCTTTAAGCCTTAAACGTACCCTATCTTTGTCTTTTTTGGAAGGAGAAGCGGATATTTCTACAGAATTTACGTTTTGTGAAAATTTGCACATTTCTTCCCATAACATTCCAGGATGACAATAAAAATTATTCGCTTCTAAATGCGTATGATGGATTTGCTCAACAAGCAATACCTTTTCCTCCGGTTTAAGAGGCAGAAACTTTTTTTTATCTCTTAAAACAACAGTACACTTCTTTGCAGCTTCTATAGCGGTACTTCTGACAAAATTATCATTAATTACCGAATCTGCATCTAAAGGATCTGTTATTCCGCCGTTTTTGGTTATTCCCATATCCCAGCGCATAACAAGAATACGTTTAACAGAGTCATCTATTATTTTTTCGCTCAATCTGCCTGTTTTAACTGCGTCTAAAACTTTATCAATTATTTTTAAACGGACAGGGCTTTCATCTCTCATAAGAACAAGATTACAGCCGGCTTTTATCATTTCTACAACTGCATCGCTCATTTCATATTTTTTCAGGATACCGCCCATCATCATGTTATCTGTAGTGATAATACCGTCAAATTTTAGTTCGCGGCGCAGAAAATTATGTATCATATTCTTGGACATTCCTGCAGGAATAGTATTTATTCCAAGCGCAGGATAACATGAGTGCGCTATCATAATTGCAGGTAAGCCGGCTTTTATTAATTCTTTGTAAGGTTTTACATGTTCTTCAAGAAGAGTTTCATAATTTAAATTTACAGAAGGAAGCCCCCAATGTGAGTCAGATTCTGATTCTCCGCGTCCGGGAAAATGTTTCCCTGTTGCGGTAATATTACTTTCCTGTAAACCTTTCAGGGTAAACAAAGCATATTTTGTAACATCAGCAGGATTATCCGCATAAGCTCTGTGTGCAATTTCAGGATTTTTTGGATTTGTATTTACATCAAGACACGGCGAATGTATCATATTGATGCCTAACGCATGCAATTGCTTTCCTATTGCTAAAGCTGTTCTGTAAACCAGATCGGTATCTTTACTGGATGTTAAACCCATTGGCCCTGGAAACAATCTTTGTCCGAATAACATATCATCATTTCCATTCCCTTCCTGATCAACTGTAAAGTGCAAAGGTATACTTAATTCTCTTTCAAGCGCAAATGTACGAAGCCTGTTAAGAATACTTGTATATTCTCCCGGTGTTGCAGAAGTGCATTTATCTGCTAGGGAATAATCCCTGTTTTTTTCTGATGGTTTTATTATCGAACGGCGGGTACTTTTATTGGGCTTTTCGCCGGGTTTAATATCATTAAAAAGCGTAAGACACCTTGTTCTGTTACTGATTCTTAATCCGCCGATATGGTATTTCTTTATCAATTCTGTAATGTCAGGCGTTATCGATGTTCCGCAGAAACCAAAAACCATGAGCTGCCCTACTTTTTGATTTATATTCATTCTGCCCATTAAATCATCAATCCATTTTTCTTTATTATCCATATTATTACTCCCTTTTTTTTGTTTTTAATTAAAAGGTTTATCCTTTTAATCCGCTTACCGCTGCGCTTTGTACAAAGAACCGCTGAAAAAACAGAAATACAATAAAAACCGGAATTAAAGAAACAACAGAGGATGCCATGATAAGTCCGTATTCTGTAGAATACTGCCCTAAAAACATTCTGATACCCAAAGGTATTGTTCTTAACCGGACAGAATCAAAATAAATCATGGGGCCCATAAAATCATTCCAGATGGTTATAAAACAAAAAATCGTTAGTGTTGCGATAACAGGTTTGGAAAGCGGCATTACAATTCTAAAATATATTCCGTATTCAGAAAGTCCGTCTATTCTTGCGGCATCCAGTAATTCGTCAGGTATTGATTTATAAAATTGCCGTATCAGAAATACGCCAAAAGCTATAAAACTCTGCATTAGAATATAACCTGTATGAGTATTTGTAAGTCCAAGTTTTCCCATTATTATATACTGAGGAAGCATATATACCTGCCATGGAATGGCAATACTTACTATGTAAATAAAAAAAAGCGCATTTCTGCCTTTAAAATTGCATTTTGCAAATCCATAAGCGGCAAAACTGGATGTAAAAACCTGAATAAAAGTTATAACTATAGACAATTTAAATGAATTAAATGTAAACAAAGCAAAATTAATCTTCTGCCATATCTGTATAAAGTTACTCCAGACAGGATTTAATGGGATCCACTGGATTGGAAGAGAAAAAACATCCGCATCATGTTTTAATGACGATGATAACATCCAGATTAAAGGCAGAAGTGTAATAAATGTTATAACGGCAAGGCCGGTATAAACTGCAAATTGTTTATGTATATTTCCCTGTTTTACCATTTTTATAACCTTATGAAATTTTCTTTTCCAGCTTAAACTGGAAAAATGTAAGAAGCGCCACTATGATAAAAAGTATCATTGCCGCCGCGCTTGTCTGCCCGTAATTAAAAGCGATAAATGCTTTGTTATAAATATAATTGCTTATTAAGGTAGTAGCAGTTCCAGGGCCTCCCTCTGTTAAAGCAAAAATAATATCAAATGATTTAAAGCTGTTAATGGTAAGCATAAGTACAACAAAAAAAGTTGCAGGGGTTAAAAGCGGAAAAACAATCTTCCAAAAATATTTAAATCCGGATGCGCCGTCCATACTTGCAGCTTCATGAAGTTCTTTGGGAATATTCTGAAGAGCAGCAAGGTATACAATCATGTAATAACCCATCGATCTCCATATTGCTACTATGATAACTGCAGGTAAAGCCCATTGTGTGCTTGCAAACCAGCCTGGAGGATCGGTTAAACCGATTAAACGAAGAAAAACATTAATAGGTCCTGCATCTCTCATAAAAAGAAGCCGCCATACAACAGCAATGGAAACAATGCTTGCAACATAAGGAAAAAAAACAGCGCTTCTGAAAAAACCTCTGCCTTTAAATTTACGGTTTAAAAGCACTGCCAGTCCAAGAGATGCAGAAGCTGTAAAAACAACACACGATATTGTATAAATAAATGTTCTGTTTACAGACTGGCGGAAAATGCTTTCATTCAAAATAGAAGTAAAATTCTTAATACCGTTAAAAGACATAACATTAAAGCCATCCCATTGCATAAAACTTAAAACAAGAGAAAAACTTATTGGAATTAGAATAAATACAAAAAAACCGGTGAAATTCGGCAATATAAAAGAGTAACCAACAAGATTGTTTCTTATGGCAAGCGATAGCCTGTTTTTTCCTGTTCCGCCGGTTTTATTCATTATCTTCCCTGTATTTCTCTGGAACGTCTTGCCATGTTGTCCAAACCTCTTTGTATGCTGATCTCTTCCAGCATAATTAAACTGTGTTCTTCACCTAACATTTGATTTATTTCACCTACTTTAAGTTCCATAGGGCGATCTAATGTTATATTTTTTACAGCCAGCGCCTGCGCAGATCCGTCCGGCATACCGGGAAGAGATGCAATAACTCTTAATGTTTCGTCATTGGTTCTTCCTGGAAACTGACCGAACGATGCATAAATTTTTGCTCCTTCTATACCGGTTATAAAATTGATAAATTTCCATGCAAGGTCTTTGTTAAGCGAAGCCTGATTCATTGCTATAGGAGTTACAGAACCGACTGTCCATCCTCTCTCGGCATTCGGAGGATGAGGAAGCGTAGAAATTCCCCATCGGATATTGGAATCGTTATTTGCAATTCTCTCAATTACAGTGGTAAAGAACCATGTTCCCATCGGCAGAGTTGCAGCGCTTCCGCGTAAAAACAAACTTGAATAGTGTAAACCGCCGACCCGCATTGTTCCGTAATCCATGATATACCCTGCTTTTTGCATACGCAAAGCCATTTCATAAGAGGGTCTGAAAAAAGAATAATCCGTTTCCATAATTGTATTTTTTCCATCCTGTATACCCCAGTTTTGCACACAAGCCTGCCATGTATGAAGAAGCCCGCCGTAAATTTTATTATTTCCGCTTCCCGATGTTAATTGTCCTGCAAGCCTTTCCCACTCTGCCCATGTCATATCATTGGAAGGATACGGAATCCGCATATTGTCAAAGATATCTTTATTGTAGTATAAAACATAATAACCTGTACTAGCAGGAAGAGCTGTGAGTTTATTATCAAAAATAAAACGGTCTGCTGTTCCGTTAAAATCACTTAATTTAATGTTATCCCGCTTTACATAACCGGAAAGGTCTGCGAGCTGTCCTCTGTTTGCTATACTTTTTGTAGTATCTCCGTCTTTGATCCAAAATACATCAACATCGCTGCCGCCATTCAGCATGACTGTTAGTCTTTGAGTATAATCGGCAGATGGAATATCAATTACCTCTATCGATACTCCAGGATTGGCCAGTTTAAACGCTTCTATAAGCGGAGTAACATAATGATGCGTGGTCACATCCCAATGCGCAACTTTAATCATCATCTTGTCATCTTTTTTTTGACATACAGTAAAAAAACAAAATACTGTAACTAATAAAAATCCAAAAACAATTTTTTTATCTCTCATAAGATTCTCCTTTTTCAAAAATATATAATATATAACAAGAATCTATTAAGAGAATATTGCGATTTATAGGTTTATAATTAATTTAAAATTATTAAATTTTAAGAAAATCGGTAAAGAGAGCTTCAATATCATAATTAACTTTACTTTTAAGTTTTTTCATTAATTCCAATATTTTTTTTGTAGATGGTGTTTCTTTATTGTTCTGATTGACCAAATCAGGCATTAATAATTGGAAACACTCAATATGAAGGGCTGTTGATAACCTTGTAATTGTTTTGTCGCTTACCCATTTGCGTCCTCCCTCAATATCATTGATTGTTTGAATGGATAAACCTGATATTTCTGCCAATTTATCTTGAGTAAAACCCATTTTTTTCCGCTGACCCTTAAGATTTCTGGACAAGGTTTTACGGATTTCAAGAGGTTTTTTAGTCATTCCTAAGTATAGTAGATGAGAAAAACTATTGATAAGTTGCTAATAATAATGTATTATTTACATTACTTACAGCGTAGCTGTTAAAAATTTGGAAGGAGACAATTTTATGAAAAAGAAGAGCTTTTTATTAAAAGCAGCCGCATTACTCGTTTTTGGGATTTGTGCACTAATCCCGGCAGCAGCACAGCAATATCCTGCTGATACTGCGTTTTACCCGTCAGTTTACGGAGCATTCTCGGAATTATATCCAAATGCAAGATACCTGAGTATCGATTTTTATAACAATACTTATACATTAACTGGTATAACTGGCAGAGCCGGACTTTTGGCAATATCTTATGATTTAACTGTTAAATTAAATCAAAACCGCCAAATTGAATTTTCATATAACAATATTTATCAGAGAGATGCAAACAACCGCTGGACAAGGATAAATGCATTTGGTATGTATAGATACAATAATGCAATAAACGCCATAAGAACAAAGATGATGGAAATTGCAAACAATTCTTCTCTTTTTGAGCGTTTTGAAAGAGCTGCAATGGCAGATATTATTTTTGTTAATGAGATCATGAAAGATTTTACTGACCTTGCATTCACAGATTTTATTAATAATTATGCAAAAGGTTCTGTTTTTAATATCACGGGTCACATAAGCGAAGTAAGTGAGTATAATAGAGAATTAAATGGAACAAGATATAGTTATCAGGTTACATTAAGCGTGAATCTTTCATCTCCTTCTGATGCTTACCTTTCCGGAATTGCCCCAAACATCCGCTGCAGATTTTATACGAATAACGATAATGTCATAAGATTAAGCCGGAATTCAGAACTATCTGTTCAGGGAACTCTGGTCGGCGCAACCCGAATGACAGGCGGTGTTAGTTTACAACTTGTTGACTCAAGATAAAACAAAAAATTATTTTATTAATAGACATTCCAGAAATGTCTATTAATAAATACTTGAATATACATTTCTATTTAATTAATTGAAAACTGCTTACTTTTCCTTATCTTTTCAAAGCTCCTGCATCATTTGACAATAGCTGTCTTTTTGTCAAATAGAAAGATGAAAGACTATAATCATATCTAATGCCCCTCGTAATTACAATTGATTTTTTATTTTCTATAAGTTACTAGTACTAGTAATGAGTGAATATACAATAACATTGTCATTTGATGATGAAGCAAACAAATGGTATGCTCAAAATGATGAAATTCCTATTATTCTCGAATACTTCTCTCTAGATTCATTAATAAGCCGCGTTAAACTCGCTGTTCCAGAAATGTTAGAAATAAACAATATGCCTATAACTAATATTTATTTAGCATTTAAAATGGAGCCTCAGGCGGTTATGGTTTAATGGCAGAATTAACATACGGCATGTTGCAAATGAGATTATGAAACAGGCAGGTATTAAATATCATTTTTAAGAAACCCTCTTGACAAAAATAGTAATTTTTAGTAATTTTAATAAAATTCACCTTTATGGGTGCATTTAAGCCGTCTTAGCTCAGCTGGCAGAGCACTTGACTTGTAATCATGAGGTCTTCGGTTCGATTCCGAAAGACGGCTGACTTAAGTCTATACAGAGTAAAGACTTACGCCAATAGTTGTTTTCTAATTTTTTTAGAAAAGGAGCACCGTGAACTTATCGTGCATTATCCTTTTTGCAAAAAAAGGAGATGCTCTCATAGCTAAACATGCAGGATCTTATACTATCCATAAACGCAATGATTCAGATACATACCAAATAACTCTGACCCCTTTGTAGCAGAAAAGCGACAAATGCGATATATATAGAACAGTTGACGAATTTTGCCGCCAGCGGTATAATTTGTTATTATATTTTTAAAGGACAGTTGACAGCAAAACAAAATATACGGTAGAAAGAAGGCTTTCCAGAAGGGGGATATGGATAGCCTTTGGCACCTTGAGACACTACTACCAGCGGACTACTTATGTTCCCCTGATATGTATAAACCAAATTGGGGGAAAAATGGCAGTAACAGCAAGTAATGAAGAATTCAATTGGAAAGAAGAACTTCCAAAAAAAGATTTTATTGAGTTTCCAGAAACTTTAAATAAAAGATGTACACCGGAAGAATTTCACAAATTAATAACCTCTCATAATTCGGATATACACATTAATACAGTAAATTTTAGAGAACACCCTGATGTCAAAATGGGATAAAAATGGAATATACAAAATACGAACAGGAAATTTGGAATAAAATAATAAATCCTAAAATAGTCAGAATGACAAGTGAAGATGAAGACTTGCTTTTCATAGGAACGCACGTTAAAGAGAAAATATGGTTGACTTATGAAAAATATAAAAATAGCGTTCATACATATATGCACAATCCAGACGGGCGTATAGACAGGCATAAAGTAGCCTCAGTAATGTTATTTTCAATAATTACCAATAAGCCTTTTGATGTTAAATTTTTACATGGCAATCAGAATCTAAAAGGATCAACAATATTAGCTAATGAGATTTTAGGTTTTAATTCTGCAATATCCATTGTATGGTCTTTTATAATGAGTGAGGCTGAACAAACAAGTAATTCTAATAAAATTGAATTATTTAAGAATAATTTTGTCTTTCCTGTATGCGAGCATGATACTTATGAAGCAAATGTTTTTAAAATGTTATACTATGCCAAACATAATGACTGCTATGATATATTTGCTTTTTCTCATGTTCTTTTTTATATAGAAGCTTATACTGAACTTGTTAGAAAAAACGAACTTTTAGGAAGAGTATAATAATACCTTGAAATTACCACAAGAATAAAAAGATTATTATTACTCTGGGGTTGTAATTAATTCTCATTTGCAGTTTCTTTGCCGGCGGCAGCTGGCCATCATATTGATTTGAAAAAATTTCTCTTTATATAGACACTCCAATCGTTTATTTTTCGTGTATTTATTATAGAGATATTGACATAAAGGCGAAAGCAGCGATATAATAAATACCTGTTCTATGGGAGGCAAAGATGAAATATGGTCTGCGCACAGCATTTTTCCTTTTTTTGTTTCTTTTTATAATGCCGGTTTTTCTTTTTGCCCAGCAAAATGATTTTTACGGTTCATGGTTTACAGCAATTACCGAAGATGATGAGATTATTAATGTAACATTAATTATTTCTGCTTCGGAGTTAAACATCACACTGGAATTATATGAAGATGAAAAATTATTGGACTCGGAAGTTATAAACTCCGCTATAACCCGCTGGCTTCTGTTAATAAACAATGATGACAAAACAAGAACTAATTATCCAACTGGATTTACCATCAATACGATAAGCGATGGGTTTGAACTTCCTTTAAGTATTTTTATTTCAGCAGACAAACGGCAGTTGTTAATCAGGGAATTAAATGAAAGTACTGGTTATATGCTGGAATTTAAAAGACAGTAGCCTTTAACTTACAAATTATTCACTTTACGAGAGGAGGGACTTGCCTTTCAGCCATCTTTACGAGAGGAGGGACTTGAACCCTCATACCTAAGGCACTAGATCCTAAGTCTAGCGTGTCTGCCAATTCCACCACTCTCGCATTTTACCGAAGTTTTCTATAAGTAAAGGTATCAATTTTGTGCCCTGCCTGTCAATTGACCAATTTGGCAGTTTTTGATAGAATTACAATAGACTGAAGTGCATTGCCGGACCGCTAGCTCAGCTGGTAGAGCAGCAGACTCTTAATCTGCGGGTCGATGGTTCGATCCCATCGCGGTTCAGAGTGAAAATTAACCAAAAAAGAGGATAATTGTGGCTATTAATAAAGAAATAAAACGTCTTGATAAGTCAAATGTTGAATTAAGCATTACTGTTCCCAAAGAAGACATAAAAAATCAATATAATGAAATGCTTAAAGAATATTCCAAAAACCTGCAATTACCGGGTTTCCGCAAGGGAAAAGTTCCGCAGGAAGTGCTCGAACGCAAGTATGCTGAAGCTCTAAAGGGCGAAGCAATGGGGCGCATTATGGAATCGACCCTGCAGGATGTATTTAAAGAAGACAACCTGCCAAGAAATGAAAGACCCCTGCCCTACGCTCATCCGGAACTTCAGGGGGAGCCGGAACTCGATTTTGAAAAAGACCTGCAATTCTCTGTAATTTACGATGTTCTTCCCGAGGTAAAAATTGGCCAATGGAAAGGGCTTAAAATTGAGCATTCTTACGCAGAAGTTGATAAAAAAGATATCGATAAAGAACTGGAAGAAATCCGTGAGCGTAATGCAATTGTTTTGGATCGCGATGACAATACAAAAGCTGCCAAAGGTGATGTTGTTACAATTGATTATCAGGTTTTTAATGAAGACGGAACGCCTTCCAGCATACAGCGCAAAGATTTTGTATTTTCTATCGGAGCAAACACCAATGTTTATCAGTTCGATGATGACATCATCGGAATGAAAAAAGGCGAAAACAAGGATTTCAATAAAAAGTTTTCCGATGATTTCTTTGAACCAACCCTCGCCGGCCAGACAAGAAAAGTTCAGATAACTCTTACAGCTCTTAAAGAAAAAAAGCTGCCGGATTTAGACGATGATTTGGCGCAGGATGTCGATGAAAAGTTTAAAACGCTTGATGATCTGAAAAACAACATTAAAGAACGGCTGGAAAAGCAGCTTGAGTTCCGTTTAAGAGAAAAAAAATTAAACGAACTTTTAAAGAAAATAATGGAAAATACTCCTGTTGTTCTGCCTGAATCAATGATAAATGCAGAAGTAGAAGGCCGCTGGCGGAAAATGGCGCGTTACTACAATACAAGCGTAGAATCGATCCAGCAGATGATGGCAATCGGAGAAAAAAGCCAGGAATGGCGCGATTCGGCTGTTAAAGCGCTTCACTCACGTTTAATAATGGAAACATTAATGGAAGAGCAGAAAATCGAAGTGTCAGATGACGAAATAGAAAAAGAATTTGAATCGATAGCAAGCGCAAACGGCGCTAATACCGAAGATGTTAAAAAACACTATAACGAAGAAGCGGTTTTCTATCTAAAAGAAGATATAAGAGAAAAGAAAGTTACAGATTTATTGTTTGCTGAAAACAATTTTAAACAAGGGAAAAAGGAGAATTATCTGGATTTCATGACAGATAATGGTTAAATTTACAGTATGAGTATAAAAATGAGCAACCTGGTTCCAATCGTAGTTGAGCAGACTGGGATGGGGGAACGTTCCTACGATATTTATTCCCGCCTTTTAAAAGACCGCATTGTGTTTTTGGACGGAGATATCAACGATATTTCTGCAGATTTAGTTGTAGCACAACTATTATTTCTGGACGGTCAGGACACAGAAAAGGATATAAATCTTTATATCAATTCTCCCGGCGGCTCTGTAACAGCAGGGCTCGCTATTTATGATACTATCCAGCATGTAAAATCCAATGTGCAGACTATATGTCTTGGACAGGCTGCTAGCATGGCGGCTTTAATCCTGACTGCAGGAACTGCAGGAAAGAGAATGATTCTGCCTTCTGCAAGGGTCTTGATTCATCAGCCTTGGGGAGGCGCACAGGGGCAGGCACGGGATATCGGCATACAATCAAAAGAAATTGTCCGTTTAAAAAAATTGATAATTGAATATTTTTCAAAACATTCAGGCAAAACAATCGAGCAGATCTCCTCCGATATGGAAAGAGATTTTTTTATGTCCGCACAGGATGCGGTTGAGTATGGCATAGCCGACTCCATTTTGACGAGGGAAAAAGATGGCGCGTCTTCGTAACGGACCCGAATCATTCGAAAGAGTCTGCTCTTTCTGCGGAAAAAGCGCGGACATGACACGCCGCCTTATAGCAGGCCCGGGTGATATTTTTATCTGCGATGAATGTATAGAAGTATGCCGTAAAATTCTTACAGAAGAAGAACACGAGCTTACTGCACAATTTACAGGCGATATTCCTACTCCGAAGGAAATTAAAGCATACCTTGACCTTTTTGTTATCGGACAGGACAATGCAAAAAAAGCGCTTTCTGTCGCTGTTTATAATCATTATAAAAGAATTGCAAATCCTTCCAGCGAAAAAGAAAAAGACATTGAAGCTGTAGAAATAGAAAAATCCAATGTTCTTTTAATAGGGCCGACAGGAACAGGAAAAACTTTGCTTGCAAAAATCCTTGCAAAAAAACTAAAAGTGCCTTTTGCAATTGTAGATGCTACTACCCTTACAGAAGCAGGTTATGTCGGCGAAGACGTAGAAAATATACTTTTAAAACTGATACAAAGCGCAGGCGGAAATATCTCTGCGGCAGAAAGAGGCATTGTTTACATCGATGAAATTGATAAAATTGCGCGCAAAGGCGAAAATGTTTCGATTACCCGCGATGTTTCGGGCGAAGGCGTTCAGCAGGCGCTTTTAAAAATAATCGAAGGTTCCGTTGCTTCTGTTCCTCCGCAGGGCGGAAGAAAACATCCGAATCAGGAACTGATTCGCATTGATACTACAAATATTTTATTTATCTGCGGCGGCGCATTTGTAGGCCTGGATAAATTAATTGAACGCCGTGTTGTAAAACAACCGTTGGGTTTTGGATCTAATACCAGTACAAAAGAAAAAAACTTAAAAGAACTTTATGATTCGCTTCATCCGGACGATTTAATCCAGTTTGGCATGATCCCTGAGTTTATCGGGCGTCTTCCGATTACTGTAGGTCTGGAAGAACTAAAACGCGATGATTTAAAACGAATCATTACAGAACCGCGCAATGCAATTGTAAGACAGTTTCAGGCATCGCTTGCCTATGACAATGTAAAGCTTGAATTTACAGAAAAAGCAATTGATGCAATTGCAGATATGGCAATAAAACAAAAAACCGGCGCCCGCGGTCTTCGCGCAATTGTAGAAAGAATGATGACAGATATTATGTTTGACATTCCTTCAATTGCAGGTGATAAACAGGTAATAATAACAAATGATACTGTAGAAAAATCGCTGCCGCCAGAAATTGTATTCCTTGAGCAGAAGCAAAAGAGCGCATAACGTGAAAAAGACAACCGGTAAAAAGGGTCTTTTTGGCAGCCTCTTCTCTCCAAAAAAGGGGAAAAGCCATCTTTTTTACGATTATGCCGGCACGGAAGAACTTGTAACAGAAGACTTTCCTCTGCTTCCGCTCCGCGATCTTGTTATTTTTCCGCAGACTGTAGTTCCGATTTTTATTACATATAAACCGGGCATTGCCGCCCTGGAAGAAGCAATAAAACGCGATAACCGCCTTTTTGCAGCATGTTTAAAAAAGAATGAACTGCGTTTGTCATCTGACGAACCTTATGAAATTGGAACCGTTGCAAGAATTATTTCTCATTTAAAACTTCCGGACAATACATACCGTGTTGTATTTCAATGTGAATACCGCGGTACAGTTATATCTGCCAATACGCAAAATAATTATTCGCTTGTAAAAGTAGAACCCTTAATGATTAATGGGTTAAATGAACCGCTTAACACAGAAGATTTAGGTTTGATGCGAAGTGTTCAAAAAGCTTTTTCCCAATATGCGGACTTTTCCGGAAAAATTAATCCTGACACTCTTTCTGCGGTAGAAAAATCGGAAGACCCCGAACGTCTTGCAAACCTTGTATGTAATGCGATATATATAAAATCAGAAAAAAAAATCGAACTATTGTCTTTTACCGATACAAAAGAAAGATTTCTTGCCATTTTGGAAATTCTGGAAAAAGAAAATGAGATTTACGGTATTCAAAAAAACATTTCCGGAAAAGTCCGCAGAAAAATGGATAAACGCCACCGCGAGTATATTCTTAACGAACAATTAAGAGAAATTAACAAAGAACTTGGCAAAGATAAAATAGAAGATGAATTTGCAATTCTGGAAAAACGCATAGCAGAAAAAAATCCGCCTAAAGAAGTAACAGAAAAATGCGAAAAAGAAATTAAACGCCTTAGAAAACTGCAGCCTTTATCGCCGGAAGCAGGCGTACTTCGCGGCTATCTTGAATGGATTGCTGATCTTCCCTGGAGTAATTTTTCTGCAGAACCGGAAAACAAAGAAACATGCCTGCTTGCAGAAGCGGAAAAAATCCTGGACGAAGATCATTTTGGCATGAAGAAGGCAAAAGACCGTATTATCGAATTTATCGCTGTCCGCCAGCTTTTGGGCAGCGAAGAATTGTTAAATAAAGAAAACAAAGACTCATTGGATACAGCAGCGCAGACGGACAGCGGGATGCCAAAAGCTGCTCATCAATTTTTAAATCCGATAAAAGGGCCTATCCTTTGTTTTATCGGCCCCCCGGGAACCGGAAAAACCAGTCTTGGAAAATCTGTTGCGCGTGCTTTGGGGCGTAACTTTGTGCGTATATCTCTTGGCGGCGTTCGTGATGAAGCGGAAATCCGCGGGCATAGAAAAACTTATGTCGGCGCACTTCCCGGCAAAATTATCCAGTCTATGAAAAAAGCGGGAACTGTTAATCCTGTTTTTTTGTTAGATGAAATCGATAAGCTTTCCCACGATTTTAGGGGAGACCCTGCTTCTGCATTACTGGAAGTTCTTGATCCGGAACAAAACTCTACGTTTGTGGATCACTATCTGGAAGTTCAATACGATCTTTCAAAGGTTATGTTTTTAACCACTGCAAACTCGCTTCATTCCATTCCGTACCCGCTTCTTGACCGCATGGAAATTATCGAAGTTCCGGGTTACGGCGAAAACGAAAAATTAAGCATTGCTAAACAATTTTTGGTTCCAAAAGAACTGCGCGACAATGGTTTAGCTTCTGCAAATATTACTTTTAAGGATGAAACCTTAAAAGATATTATTCGTTACTGGACGATGGAATCCGGCGTAAGAAATCTTGAACGCGAAACAGCTAGATGTATAAGGCGTATTGCACGTGATGCAGTAAACAAAGGTTACGGGAAAGAACTTCCTGTCTCTGATTTCAGCAAAACTGTAAAACCGGAAAATCTGGAAAAACTGCTTGGAAAGAGAAAATACAAACGCGATGTTGTTTACAGGGAAGCCCGTATCGGCGTTACATACGGACTTGCATGGACAGAATACGGCGGAACCATCATGCCTGTAGAGACTTTACGTTATGAAGGAAGCGGCGAACTTTTAATAACAGGAAATCTTGGTGATGTTATGAAAGAAAGCGCCCGTATTGCTCTTTCTTATCTTCGCAGTATCTGCGGAAAATATAATTTTGAAATAAAACATTTATCAAAGTATGATTTTCATATTCATGTGCCGGAAGGCGCAATTCCCAAAGACGGCCCTTCCGCCGGTGTTACCCTCGCTTCTTCGCTTCTTTCTACTCTGTGCAATGTACCGCCCCTGCCGTGCATCGCAATGACAGGTGAGTTAACATTAACAGGGCGCATACTTCCAATCGGCGGTTTAAAAGAAAAACTGCTTGCAGCCATAAGAAACGGCATGGAAACTGTATTGCTTCCAAAAGATAACACAGATGACTGGAACGAACTTGACAAAGACATTAAATCTGCCATTAATGTAAATTTTGCAGAAACTGCATCGGATGTTTTTGGTTTGTTGTTTCCTAAAGACATTATGAAAAAGAGCGCATCCAAAAAAAACAGTTGATGATTTTCTTTCAAACATGGTAATATGGTTTTAATGGAGATAAAGATGAAAAAAATCTTTTTTGTAATGATCGTAGCGCTGTTATTAAGCAACTGCGCATCAACCCCCACAAGCCCTGACGAGTTAGACATGGCAATTCGTGATGCTTCTGATTATCTTAACGACAATATTCCAAGAGGAAGTAAAATAGTCATTCTTAATATTCAATCCGATTCTCTTGCGTTATCTGAATATATTATCGAAGAAATGATTGCTAACGCAGTTAACGACAGAATTTTTACAGTAGTTGATCGTGCGCAGTTGGATTTAATCAGACAGGAACAAAACTTTCAGTTATCAGGTGAAGTTGATGATAACACTGCTCTTGCAATCGGGCGTTTTTTCGGAGCGCAGACAATTGTTTCGGGAAGAGTGAGCGAATTGGGCGACCGCTATCGAATGTCTATTCGTGCGCTTAATGTGCAAACAGCACAGGTACAAGGCCAATACAACCGCAACATGACAGCAGGGAGAACGATAACCGCATTAATGAGAAACAGAGGCAATACGTCTATTGCAACGCAGGGAACGAGAACAACTGCACCTGCAGCAGCGCAGGCAACAACCAACAACAGACAAACTGCAGCACAACCTGTGCAATCCAGAGGAGCAGAAAACGGAACATACACAATGTGGCCAAGACCTCGCGCAATGCAGGCAGGATTACCCATCAATTTTTATATCGCACAAATTACTGCTTCTAATGATTATATAGTAATATTTTTTGCAAGAAGCGGAACAGGTGATTTTTCGAACGGACACAGCGGGTTTTGGGAAATCGGTGATTTTTCATTACAGGATTTGGATAACCCTTCCAGATTTTACACTCCAGTACAGGCACGTGAAACAACTAATGGCATGGGTACAATTTGGTCATTATCGTTCAGGCGTTTCCCTGCAACACGCTTTAAAATGACCGCCAACGGCAAATGGCCTTATGGAACAGAACCAATAGTTTGGGAAGAAATTATCCTCGATAAACCTGATTGAAACTTTTTCCGGTTTCCTGCATAATAATATATCGAGGTTACCATGAAATACGATGTAATTTTAGCAGGAGTCGGGGGTCAGGGAGTTCTTTCCGTTGCTTCCATTATTGCCCATGCCGCATTAAGTGAAGGATTCGAAGTAAGGCAAAGCGAAGTTCACGGTATGGCTCAAAGAGGCGGAATGGTTTTATCGCATTTACGCATTGCCGATAAGAATATTTCCGGCGACCTGGTTCCCAGAGGCGGCGCAGATATGATTATTGCCATGGAACCGCTTGAAGGTCTTAGATATTTATCATATTTAAAAGCTGATGGTATTTTAGTTACTGCCGCTGATTCTTATATCAATATGCCGAATTATCCGGATATTAATGATGTTCATGCTTCTATAAAACGCCTTCCAAAGTGGCGGATGGTACAGACAGCGGCTCTTGCAAAAGAAGCTGGTCTTGCAAAAACAGCAAATACAGTAATGATAGGAGCTGCTTCCTGCTTTCTTCCAATTAAAGGCCAAAGCCTGGAAAAAATAATTACAGAAACTTTTAAGAAAAAGGATGCAGCTACTGTAGATGCAAACAACAAAGCTTTTAAGCTGGGACATTCTGCTGTAAAAGTAAAATAAATGCAATTTCAGTACTGGAATTCTCAAATAGAAAAAATGCCGCGTTTAGAACTCGAAGTTTTGCAGCTTGAGAAGCTAAGGACAGAAATTGATTATGCTTTGCGTACTCCTTTTTATAAAGAGCGGTTATCAAAAACAGGTATTAAAAACTCCGGTGATATTAAAACTCTTTCCGATTTAAACAGGATTCCATTTACTACAAAGGACGATTTAAGAGATGGTTTCCCTTATGGTTTTTTATCTATTCCCAAAGAAGAAGTTATTCGTCTTCATTCATCGAGCGGTACCACAGGTATTCCCACTGTTATCTACTTTAATAAAGAAGACATCAAACAATGGGCATCCTACATGGCGCGCTGTATCTATGCAACGGGTTGTACAAAAAACGACGTGTTTCAAAATATGATTACATACGGACTTTTTACAGGGGGTTTGGGTTTTCATCAGGGCGGCGAAGAAGTTGGAATGCTTACAATTCCTGCAGGAGCCGGAAATACTACCCGTCAGTTTAAAATGATGCAGGATTACGAAACAACTGTACTGCACGCAACACCCAGTTTTTTACTGCACCTGGAAACCAAAATGAAAGAAGCAGGTGTGACCCGGGAAAGCCTTTTTATTAAACGCGCATTCGCAGGAGCCGAACCTCATTCCGAGGATACCAGAAAAAGAATCGAAAAACTCTTAAATGTTGATGTTTATAATTCTTACGGTCTTTCAGAAATGAACGGCCCTGGCGTTGCTTTTGAATGCCAGTGCAAAGACGGACTTCATATATGGGAAGACGGCTACATTGCAGAAATAGTAAATCCCGATACTTTAGAACCAGTAAAAGACGGCGAGATAGGCGAACTTGTTCTTACAATACTTTGCCGTGAAGCAACGCCGATTTTGCGTTACCGCACCCGTGATTTAACATCGTTTTACACAGAACCGTGCGCCTGCGGAAGAACACACCGCAAACTGCACCGGATTACAGGACGAAGCGATGACATGCTAATAATAAACGGCGTTAATGTTTTCCCAAGCCAGATCGAAGAAGTAATCATGAGCATGAAAGAAGTTGGAAACAATTACCTTATTGTAGTGGAAAAAGACGGCGCACTTGACAGGCTTACTGTAAAAACCGAAGTAAATGCCGAAACATTCATGGACGACTCACGCCACTTAAACGCGCTCAAAGAAAAAATTATAGAAACATTGCAATCATCAATATCAATAAGCCCCAAAGTTGAGCTTCATGAAAGCGGCAGCCTGCCCATCTCCGAAGGCAAAGCCGTACGTGTTAAAGACGAAAGACCAAAAGACATTTAGAGTAGAGTTCACGCAGGGATCAAATGTTAAAATTTCCAACAAAAACCTCTTGACATTTTTGCTAAACGCTTGTATAGTTATATTGATATGGGAAACATCGATTTACAGGAAAAAATCTCTATTCTCTCCGGAGCCGCCAAATATGACGCTTCCTGCGCTACCTCAGGAAGCAGCGGTTTTAACAATTCCGGAAAGAATGGTACGCCTAAGTTCGGCAATACCCTTCCCATGGGGGTCTGCCATAGCTGGACACAGGATGGCCGCTGTGTAAGTCTTTTAAAGGTGCTCTACTCCAATGTCTGCAAATTTGACTGCGCTTATTGCGTAAACCGCGCTTCTGCAGATGTAAAAAGAGCCTCTTTTACAGTTGATGAACTTGTTGAACTTACATGCGAGTTTTACCGCCGTAATTATATAGAAGGATTATTCCTTTCTTCCGGTATATTTGCAGACCCGGATATTGTCATGGAAAAAATGATAGAAACTTCTAAAACTCTGCGGACAGAAAAGGGTTTTTGCGGTTATATCCATTTAAAATTAATTCCCGGAACCGGCGATAAAATGATCCGCGAAGCCGGAAAGTGGGCGGACAGGCTTAGCGTAAATATCGAACTTCCAACAGAAAAAAGCCTTCTATCCCTTGCGCCGGAAAAAAACAAAAAAGACATTATTGGCGCCATGAATGATTTTTCTGAAATCAGCATAGAAACAGAAAATGAAAAACAAAAAAGTAAATTTCTCCCGCAGGGAAAAACCTTATCCCCCTGGTTTGCACCTGCTGGACAAAGCACCCAGCTTATTGTTGGAGCAACTGGTGAAAACGACAAGCAGATCATAAACCTGACCAGTTCGCTCTACAATAAGTTTTTTTTAAAACGAGTGTACTACTCTGCTTTTATTCATCCGGGCAGTTATATTCAAAATAAAACCCTTATAGACCCGCGCCTGCCGGAAACAATCGGGCCGCCTTTGGTAAGAGAACACCGTCTTTATCAGGCTGATTGGCTGTTAAGATTTTATCACTTTAGCGCAGGCGAAATATTAACCGAAGAACAGCCTTTCCTTGACGCGCATCTCGATCCAAAAACAGTTTGGGCGCTAAATAACCTGGATTTTTTCCCTATAGAAATAAACCGTGCCGATTATGAAACCCTTTTAAGGATTCCGGGTATTGGCGCAAAAACAGCCCGGCGAATAATAGAAAACAGACGCTCCAGAACTTTAACACTGGAAAATCTGTATAGAATCGGCGCGGCTCTAAAACGTGCACGTTATTTTATTACTGCCAAAGGCGCTTATATTGAGCGGCCGGATGATCCTTTCCGAATCCGCCGCTTGCTTTCGGATACAGACAGAGCGGGGCTTCAGCTGCCGCTTTTTGATTTTTAATTTAATGAGAATACCTCAAAGAGGTTATACCTCTCACAAAGGAGAAAAAAAGATGAATAACAGCAATACACTATTTGCGATACCGCAAATTCCGGAAAAAACAGATTATAATTCTTACGAAGTTCA
Organism: Treponema sp.; assembly: GCA_009785215.1. Taxonomy (GTDB): domain Bacteria; phylum Spirochaetota; class Spirochaetia; order Treponematales; family Breznakiellaceae; genus WQXQ01. Next base: position 38,478 of record WQWU01000007.1, read on the forward strand.
GCGCGAAGTCCACAGAATGATGGGGCTTTTGCGGTTTTCTCCGAATTTAGACGGAGTATTTATTGCAAGATGTGCGCCGGATCACAATATTTTACCTGAACTAAAAGAATATTTTACTGATAGGTTCGGGGAAACTCCCTGGGCTATTATCGATGAAAAAAGAGGAATTTGCCTGCACCGCCGTATGGGAGAAAACGCATGTATCATCAATATAAATGAAACATCCGGGAATTGTTATCTAAACAATAATTCTGATGAATGGGAAGATCTCTGGAAACATTATCACAAAACAATCAATAATGAAGACCGCGATAACCCAAAAGTACAAAAGCAGTTTATGCCTAAACGCTATTGGAAATATCTGCCGGAAGTTTAATTTCGCTTAAAGTTCCCCATATTACGGCAAAAATCACCTATTTTATATTAATTATTTATGATATATTATTTTAATTAGGGAGGTTTTTCGCCTGAAACCGCTTGTTTTCCTTTTTATTACCGCTCTCTTTTCTGCTGGCTTTTTTAGTGCGTATGCAGACGAAAATGGGCTTACCCTGGATGATGCTTTAAATCTAGCTCTGGAATATAACCTGAATATCAGAAAAACCAGTATTGACCTTGCCGCAAGCGGCTATTCAGAAAGAAATTTATGGGCAGAAATCTTCCCGGCCATAAACGCGAATGCCAGCATTGGATATAGAAATCCTTTTTTCAGCGATCCGCCGGTTCGCGGAGCTAGAAACACAAATCCGAATTACAGTATTGGTTTTAATATTAACCTTGGTTTAAATGCCGGAATTCCTTATATCATGAGAAATATTAGCCTGGCTCACCAAAGCAATTTATTAAGATATGAAGATGCGCAGAATCTGCTTTCCATCCAAATTACAAAAAATTATTTTGCGCTGGTTGCAGAAAAAAGCAACCTTCTGCTTTTGGATGAAGTTTTTAATCTAACACAAAGACAGTTCACAAGAAGCGAAACATTATTCAGAAACGGAATTGTCGGAGAACTTTCGCTGACACAAAGCAGGCTGGCTCTGGAAAATGCACGTTACAATTTAAGCGCAGCAAGAACAGCGCACAACAATAATACAGCAGAATTCCTGGCAATGCTCGGAATATCGATTAACGAAAATATTACTTTATTGGGTGAATTCAATATTATAAAAATAGAAGCTGATGCCGAAACGCTGATTAACGATTATCTTCCGTCTCGTCCTGACATTAGAAGAAGCAATCAGGAAATTGAAAGGCTGGCATCTGCCCAAATGCAGACTGCTTTGCAAAACCGCGCTCCTTCGCTCAATTTATCGGTAGACTGGAACAGTTCATCTTTTGATCCGTTTACCGACTCAATAAGCGCTACTGCCCGCCTTAATATTCCCATAGACCCATGGATTCCCGGAACAACAAGACATCAGGTTATTTCAAGGAGCGCGGGTGCTGTAGAAAAGGCAAAACTTGACTTAGAGATTACTTCCAATGCGGCAAAAACGCAGATTCGTTCCTTGTCTGCATTGCTTTATAATTCGTGGGATAGCATAAGAATAGCAAGGTTAAGCCTGGAAGCTGCAACAAGAGGGTATCAGCTGACAGAACAGGGTTTTTTAAATGGAACTGTAGAAGCGCTTACCCTGGAAGACGCGCGAAACAACATGGCTAATGCAAAGCAGCGTTTGCTGCAGACAGAATTGTCTTACTTTTTTATGATCCTGGATCTATCTGCAGCGCTTAACATAAGCTGGAAAAATCTAATAGAAAATTACGGAGTAACAGGTGAATAAAGCAAAAATTATCACTATCGCCATTATTTCCCTTATTGCGCTTTTTGGAATACTTATTCTTTTAAATTTATTTGTTCCAAAAAACAATGAAAACACAGGACAAATGCAAAGACAGCGTGTTAATACAACAACTGTCCGCGTAACCGAGGTTGTTCCGGATACGATAGAAAGAAGCGTAATATTAAACGGCGAAATACTTGCACGCAACCAGGTTACAATTTTTCCAACTATCGGAGGAAGACTTGTAGAAACACGATTTGGAATCGGAGACAGGGTCAGCCGCGGCAGTGTTCTTGCAATGGTAGATCCTTCAAGACCCGGAGAAGTCTTTTCCAGGAACCCAATTGTAAGTACAGTCTCGGGAACTGTTTTAAACGCGCCCTTTAGTATAGGTGATACTGTAACAATGCAATCAGGGGTTTATGTTATCGGGGATATTTCTTCGCTTTTGGCAGAAACTTTTGTTCCTGAACGGTTTGTAGCTTCTGTAAGACAGGGCATGAGGGCTGTTATATGGTTCGAAGCAATTCCCGGCGAAACTTTTAATGCTGTTGTTACAGAAGTAAACCCTGTAATTGATCCTGTTACGCGAACATTAAGAATACGCCTTGAATTTTCCAGCCCTGATACGCGCATCAGAGCCGGAATGTTTGCGACAATAAGCCTTGTAACCAACAGAAAAACAAATGTTCCTGTAGTTCCCAGATCCTCTGTAATAAGCACATACGGTTCATGGATTGTATTTGTTGTTGATGAAAATAATACTGCTCGCAGGCGAGAAGTAACCTTAGGTCTTGATAACGAAGATTTTGTAGAGATATTAAGCGGCGTAAGCCTGGGAGAAAATATTGTCAGCGCGGGTCAGAATTTTTTAACTGACGGCGATACCGTCCGAATAACAGACTAACGGAGATAAATATGAATATTACCGAATTTTCCGTTAAACGTCCTGTTACGATCATAATGCTGTTTGTTCTTGTTATCGGTATTGCTGCAACTCTTCTTGGAAATCTTGCAATGGATCTTTATCCTTCCATAGACAGGCCTGTCTTTTCTGTTTGGACAAGATTCCCCGGAGCCGGCCCTGAGGATGTCGAACGCAATGTAACAGAAAGGCTCGAACGCGCTCTTTCATCATCAAGAGGGCTTGTTAACATGACAAGTAACTCTCAGTTTGAAACAAGTTTTATCAATCTGGAGTTTGCATACGGAACCAACATGGACAAAGCTGTGAATGATGCGCAGATACTTCTTAACAGACTTGTCAATTCACTTCCGGATGGAGTGCAAACTCCAACTGTACGGCGTTTTGACATGAATGCAATGCCGATAATGCGCCTTGTTGTCAGGGGAAATTATCCGCCTGATCAGCTTCGTATATTTGCAGAAGATGAAATACAGCCCAGCATTGAACGAATCGAAGGCGTTGCTGCGGCGGAAGTCACGGGCGGAACAACTCAGATTGTCAGAGTCGAAGTTTCTCTTAACCGGCTTGCCGCTTTTAATTTAACACTCAGCGATATTTCCAATTCGTTAAGGGGTCAGAATGTTTTATCTTCCGGAGGAAATCTCCGCCGCGGAACACGCGAATATCAAATTATGACCCAGGAAGAACTTGTAAGTATAGAACAAATTAAAAGGCTTGTTGTAAGAACAGTAAATACTGCAGGCGCAGGACAGGCGAACCGGTTTCAGGTTATCCGTATAGAAGATATTGCCGATGTATCGATGGGTTATAATGACAATGCATCAAGAGTTCATGTCGATGGTCAAAGCGGCGTATATATTCAGGTAACATGCGAAAGCGGCAGTAATCAGATAAATGTTTCAGACAGGATTCAGGCTGCTCTTTATGATATTAATGCATCTTTGCCGCAGGGAATAACTTTATCTGTTCTTTCTGATAATACAACAATGATCCGATCAACATTAAACCAGGTTTACACAAACGCAATACAGGGCGCTTTTCTTGCTATGTTTATACTTATGCTGTTTTTACGGAATGTAAAAGCAACTTTAATAATTGGGCTTTCTATTCCTATTTCCATCATGCTTACATTGATGTCTATGTCAGTTTTTGGATTTACGCTGAATCTTATGACATTAACAGGCCTTATTATGGGAATGTGTATGACATTGGATGCTTCTATCGTTATCCTGGAAAATGTTCACAGTTACCGTGAACGCGGCGCAAAAAGTTCTGTAGCCGCCGTTCTTGGCTCCAGGGAAATGTTACGCGCTATTGTTACATCAACTGTTACTACTCTTTGTGTTTTTATACCAATCATTATTTATAAAAACGATTTAAAAGAAAACGGCATCCTGTTCAGCGACCTAATATTTACTGTTGTAATATCGCTTTCTGTCTCTTTACTTGTTGCAATTACCCTTGTTCCAAGCCTTTCCGGCTCTATTTTAAAACTTAATACCAGAAAACAAAAACCCATAAAAAACCGTATAATTGGTTTAATTGATAATAAAATTGAATCTTTTATATGTTTAATGGAAAATAAATATAAAACAGCGCTGGAATACTGCCTTTCTCATAAATTAATAATAATCTCTCTTGTAGCACTTGTTCTTGCATTTTCTCTTATGCAATTCAGCGGAATTGGAATGAACATGTATGTCCGCATGAGGACTGACGATAACGTAACTCTTAACGTTGCCATGCCGCGCGGAACTGCGATAGATGTTACAGAAAAAGTTTTATTCGATATAGAAGAAATTGTTAAACGCGAAATACAGGGTTACAGAAATATTGTTTTAACTGCGCACCGAAGCGGAAACAATCAAGGATCATTGCAGATAACCCTGCCGCCTCCGGCACAGCAGATTGATACTCCTGATACAATTATAAGAAAACTTACTCCGCTTTTAAATACAATACCGGGTACGCAGGTTAGCTTCAGAGCCGGACGCGGCATGGGCAACACAACGCCTATTGTTGTTGCAGTCAGCTCAAGAAACTATGAAGCGCTTATTGCAACAGCAGAAGAAATTCAGCATATAATGAGAAATCATCTGCCGGAAATTGAAAACCCCATAATTAATCTTGATGAAGGAGCTCCTCAATTACAAATAGAGATTGACAGAGACAGAGCATCAAGTTTTGGTTTATCTCTTGCTTCCATTGCTTCCGAGGTACGAACTGCAATGGACGGAGAAACAGCAACTACAATGAGTCACGGCAGAAGAATGATAAATGTGCAGGTTCGCCTAAGAAATGAAGACCGCCAGGGGCTTCCCAACCTGGATGCTATATCTGTTATCAGCCGAAACGGTACGCGCGTATCCCTTTCAAATGTTGCAAAAATTTCGGAAGGACGCGCTCCTTCATCCATAAGGCGTGAAAGACAGGAAAGGGTTCTTCGCGTAACCGGCGGTCTTGAACCTGGCATTGCGGCAACAGATATGCAAAGACGTCTTGAAGATACGATAAACCAGCGGCTTGTTCAGCGCGACGGCGTTACAGTTCGTTATCTAGGCGAAGCTGCAGAGATTCAATCTAATCTTTCATTATATCTATTAATTATTCTTACAGCCGTTTTTCTGATATTCGGAATAATGGCAAGCCAGTTTGAATCATTTGTAGATCCGTTAATTATTATCTTTTCTATTCCTCTGCTTTTTATCGGCGTTATCTGGATATATAAGTTTTCCGGAGAAGCAATGAGCATGTTCTCTATTGTTGGGATTATTGCTTGTGTTGGAGTTGTAATAAATAATGGAATTGTTCTTGTTGATTATACCAATACATTGTGCGCACGCGGTATGGATGTTAGGGAAGCTTGTATAGAAGCAGGCAGAAGGCGCTTGCGTCCGATTTTAATGACAAGTCTTACAACTATTCTTGGGATTGCGCCAATTGCTTTTTTCCCCGGCGCAGGAGCAGATACAATTCAGCCCATCGGAAAAACATTTGTAGGCGGGCTTTTTGTCAGTACATTTATGACTATTTTTGTTACTCCGATAATGTATTCTGTTCTTAACTCATGGCGCAGTAAAAAAATAAACAGCCAATTAAATAAAAACCGGATAGATAATGAGGCTTAGACAGTGAAAAAGATAAAAGCTGCCATTGTTGGACTTGGCAGAATAGCATCGCTTCTTGAAGAAGACGCGCTCCGCGAAAAGCCATGCACACATGCAGGCGCGGTAACTTCCAGCGATGACTGCTTTATTGCTGCAGGCTGCGATACTAACGAAGAACGGCGGAAACTTTTTGCAGAAAAATGGAGCTGTAATGGAACGCAGGTTCAGGTTTTCAGCGATGCGGCGCAGATGCTTTCTTTGTTAAAACCTGAGATTTTTATAATAGCGACGCATCCGGACAGCCATTACCATTACTGCCGTATCGCTTCAGAAATGCAGGTACCTGTTGTCATCTGCGAAAAACCTCTTGCAGACAGTATCGGTAAAGCAAAAAAAATAGCAAAGCTGGCGGCAAGCGGCGGTATTACTATAATTACAAATCATGAACGCCGCTATTCTCTGGATTATATCCGCATTAAAGAAATCTTGGAAGAAGAATCATTTGGTGCGCTTATTTCTGTTCATGCCAAATTATATATGGGAAAAACAATGCGTCTTTTAGATCAGCTCTGGCATGACGGAACTCATCTAGCCGATGCGATCATGTTTCTTACAGATTCAGTATTGAAACACCGCCGTACCTGGGGCGCAAGTCTTACTTCTCGCAGCGGCACTGCCTGGCTTGACGGAGAATTGCAACAACATAAATCTTCCTCTGCGTCTCCGCGTCTCTGCGTGAGGTCTTCTGGGATTCCTGTACTTATAGAGATTGGCGCTGGAAGAGACCACCTTGTTTTTGAAATTGAGTTCTCCTGCGAAAGAGGACGCCTGCGAATCGGCAATGGTATCTTCGAAATCTGGGAAAGCGTTCCAAGCCCTTATGCAGAAAAATTCCGTTCTTTAAAAAATACAGAAGAAACATTTCCAGGTGTTACAGGTTACTTTGCCAATATGATAAAAGATGCAGCTGCTTGTGTAAAAGACCCAAAGAAAAAACCTGTTTCCGGCGCAGCTGACGGGCTTAGGGTAATTGAATATTTAAACAGCGTAAAAAAATGGCGGAGCTAGTGTCCAGTAATATTTGGTTCGTAAAATAAAAAATGCGGTAATTCCTTATTTCACAAGGAATTACCTTAACATATCATTGTCTCATTTGAATATTACAGGACACTGTACCCTCTTGATTAAAAATGATTAAAAGTTTATAGTGAACTAAGACACTGCGGAGGGTTGGATAGTGGCTATTCCGCCTGGTTTGGGACCAGGATGTCGGGGGTTCGAATCCCCCCTCTCCGAATAAAAAACAAACACTGATAAATTGTTCAATTTTTATTAGATAACACAAAAGCATCTGTTAGGGGATTCGAAACGGAGCAATCCTGTAAATATGTAAGGCGTTAGCCTTATTTAGAATATTGATGCCGCATGGATGCGGCAGGATTGCGCAGACGGCCTGAAAACCCGAAACAGGAGTTGAGGGCTGAAAGGCGAATCCCCCCTCTCCGAATAAAAAAACAAATACTGATAAATTGTTCAATTTTTTATTAAATTATCACAAAAGTATCTATTGGGGATTCAAAACGCAGCAATCCAGTATATTCATAAGGCGTTAGCCATGTTAAAAATATAGTAATATTTGAGTTATTCCTCCTATTGTATTAAAATTAGAAATAATAATGTATAATAGTACAAGGAGTTATCGCCGGTGAATAAAATAGAAACTCATATGTTTCTAGATGGTTTTATAGACGAAGCCAAAACTCACATCGAAAGGATAGAAACAGCCTTTTTAAATACAGATACCCTCATAAGTACCCCCAAGCTAATGAACAGTGTTTTTCGCGCCGCTCACAGCATAAAAGGAACAGCGGGATTCTTTTCCCTTAGAAAGATTGTTGCCGTTTCACATGAACTGGAAAGCGTCTTTTCTCAGATTAGAGACGGCGAATTAAAAATTGATGAAAAAATAGTAGATATAACGCTTCAGAGCGTTGATTGCCTGAAAGAACTTATTGTCAATATTAAGGACGACAGCTTTGTCGATGTCTTTCAGGTTATAAATACTCTAAAAAAAATATCCGGCGCAGATCAGGATTTGCTTATTCCATTCGATTTAAAAAATAACGATACAGAAAAAAAACTTAAAGAAGCAATTCAATACGGACATAAGGTATATTATATAGCTATTACCATAAACAAAAACAATCCGGAATCGGTAAAAGAAATTACCGATATTATTAATAAAACTGGCGCCGTTATTGAAGAAAAACTTGACGCTTCTTCATTAAGCCTTCTTGTTACCAGTGTTTTGGATTTAAATTTATTTTCTATTGCAGTCAACATTGATAAAAAAAACATACACCATTTGCACAATGATACTTTTTTTATTTTTGAGGAAACTTCCGATAAACATGATAATCTGCCGGTTTTTACAGATAACGGGAGAACAGGCAAAAGAACAAAGGAAAATGAAAACAGTATTTATATAAGGCTGGATATTTCCATCCTTAACGATCTTATGGATTTTGCAAACGAAATGATATTAACGAGAAACCAGCTTTTTTCTACACTTGCTGGACATACAAAATCAATTTCAGGCCTTGCGCATATTCTTTACGATGTTAACCGGCTTACAAGCGAAGTCCAGGAAAAAATAATGTCCATGAGAATGCAGCCAATAAGCGTAATTTTTGCAAAGTTTCCGCGTATTATACGGGATACTGCAAAGGCACTTGGCAAGGATATAAATGTAGAAATTTTAAGAGACGATGTTTATCTGGATAAATATTTACTGGAAGCGCTTACAGATCCAATTACGCAAATTGTAAAAAATTCGGCATCACACGGACTTGAAACATCCGAAACCCGCGTTTCTTTGGGCAAACCGCCGAAAGGCCGGATATGCTTAACAGCTTACATGCGCGATGGCTCGGCTGTTGTAGAAATTATTGATGACGGCGCAGGCATTAATACAAGCGCAATAAAACAAAAAGCCCTTGATCTTGGGCTTACAACAGAAGATGCAGCTTCTCAAATGTCAGAGAACGAAGTCTATGATTTATTATTCGAACCCGGCATTTCTACATCCAGCCAAATAACAGATCTTTCCGGACGCGGTTTCGGCATGGATATTGTAAAAACAAACATAGAAAAATTAGGCGGCTACATCGAGATAGAATCCCAAAACGGTCTTGGCACTACTATAAGATTGGTTATGCCTATCACCCTTTCTGTAATTAAAACACTAATTGTTAATATTGATTCTATCCAGTATGCAGTACCGGAATTAAATATTGAACGAATAGTGCGCATAAACAAAGAAAATACAACAAGACGCATAGAAAAGGTAAACAAATCACTTGTTCTTGTTCTTAACGGAAGAATTATTCCAATTGTAACAATAAAAGAAATTGAAGCAAAAGTAAAAGACCTTGAGAGCATCTCTGCAAATGCTTTATGGGATCATTATCAGCATGCAGGGATTGTTAAATGCCTTATACTAAAAACAAAAGGTAAAACTTTTGCACTCCTAATTGACGAAGCTCTGGATGCCGAACAGATTCTTGTTAAACCTCTTCCTGTTTATTTACATAGCTGCCGCTGTTATTCAAATGTAACTGTTTTAGGCAATGGAAAAGCCGCAACTGTTATTGATGCAGAAGGCATAATGCAGTATATGGGTCTTGACGATGTAGAAAAAGAAGCAATAAAAACCCTCTCGCTGGCAGATGAAGCTGTCATTACAGAACAAACAGAAAGTGAGAAAAAACAGATTGTAGTATTTAAATGCTCAGGACCGGAATATTTTGCTGTTAACATAGAAGATGTTCAAAGAATAGAAAATATAAATGCAGGTGATATTCAGAAAATCGGCCCGGAACACTATGTTAATGTTAACGATAAAACGATCCGCATTTTAAAGCCGGAAGATTACTCGCCTGTTACAAAAAAAGATTATACAAAAGAAAAACTTTTTATTTTAACTTTAAAAAACAGCGCTTCCTTAACAGGTCTTCTTGCCAGAAAAATAATAGATAAAATAGAAGATACTTTTACCCTGGACACGGAGCAGCTTCACAGCGATTATATCCGCGGAACAAGCGTATTTAACGAAAAGATATTAATATTTCTGAATCCTGATGTTATAACATCTGCAAAACAGCTTTCTGTTTCCAATGCCGGAAAAAACAAAAAGGCAGGCGTTTTATGAGAGGATTTAGTTTTTATGTTAATGACGAACTGTTTGCCGTAGATGTTAACCGCGTAGAAAAGATTGTCCGTAAAATGGAAATAACCTATATTCCGGCTGCACCGGATGTAATATCTGGAATCATCAATTTAAAAGGAAGAGTAGTAACTATTTTTAACCTTAATGAATTGCTCGGACGCGGAATTAAACGGTATAATCGCAAGCCGCAGGCGCTGGATTCCAGGCAGAATATAACTGATATTGTTAACATAATTATTTTTAAATCAGATTCCGGCAATGAAGACCAGATGGGTTTAATTATGGATAGACCCGGCGTTTTAATCAACATAGAGGATGAATTAATACGCGTGCCTTCACTGACTACAGGCGCTCAGGAAAGTTACTGCATTTCCGGAATCGCCGAACTTGATAACACTCTTTTCAGAATCATTAACATTGATTCTATAATAGACAAATATAAAAATAACGGCACAAAATCTGCCGAAAATATCCCAAATGGAGGAAATTATGATTATTAAAGCAATTAGCAACATGAAATTAAGGGCAAAACTTTTGTCGGCATTTTTAGTTGTTGCAGTTATACTGATTGTTACATTAACAATTGCAATTATCGATGTAAACAATACAGTTAAACTAAGCGATGAGGTTATCAATTATGTGGTAGAACCCCTTAGCACTGTTTTCGAAGCAAGAATGACAATAGAAAAAATGAAAGTCGAAGGACGCGATATTCTTCTGGAAAGAGATATACAAAAACAAACTATTCTAATAAATGATTTTTTGGGCAGAATAACCTTTGTAAAATCATTAATGCAGGATTTTTATGAATCAATGCGTATTGAAGATGCCCGTGTTTATTACCGTGAATTTCTTGAAACCATAAACATTTATGAAGCAAATATGATTATATTCAGGGAAAAAATAAGCAGAGGAGACAGCGATGTAGATTTGTTTTTAATTGAAGATCTTTCTCCGTTCTCCGAACATTGTATGGTTTTAATGGCTAATATGAGCGATTTAAGGCTGGAACACGGAAGAATTCTCATGCGGGAAAGCCTGGAAATCTCCGAAAGCATTCTGCAATTTCTGATTATTTTAGCAGTATTTGGCGTCGGTTTTACAGTTATTTTCGGTTTTTATTTTTCAATATCGATAAGCAGGCCTATATTGCTTTGCACAGAAAAAATGATAATTGCCGCAAAAGGCGATTATACTGTAAGGCTTCCTGAAACATACGGCGCAGAAATAGGACAGCTTTTTGAAGCATGTAACTCACTTTTAATTTATGATGATATGATATCGGTAAAACTTAAAGGTGTAACAGAAAGTTTACGCAGCTCTGCGCAAAACATGCTGCTTATATCCACTAACATGGAAAACTCCAGCAAAGATTTGAATCAGCATACTTCATCTGTAAGTATATCTACAGAAGAATTTTCTGCAGGCATGACACAATCGTCTAATGCTGTATCAACTGCAAGTTCTCATATCAGCGCTGTAGCGTCTTCCATAGAAGAAATAAATGTAACAATATCCACAGTTGCAACTGCCGCAGAAGAAACCAGCACAATGGTGGAACAATCGAGTCAGCTTGTTGACAATATACAAAAAAGCATTACAAAGGCATCCGAATCCGTTAAACTTGTTTCCGGCACTTTTAACAATGTTGCAAACAGCGTAAACGAAATAAATAAATCCATTCTTGTTGTTCAGGATCGCAGCGTAAAAGCAAAAAACAATGTTGCTGATGCGGATGAAAAAGCAAAAAATACAAATGAAATAATCCGCAGGCTGGATATTGCAAGCAAGCAAATTGGAAAAATTATAACTGTAATCAGCGATATTGCAGATCAAACCAATATGCTCGCATTAAATGCTGCAATCGAAGCTGCTGGCGCAGGAGAAGCGGGTAAAGGTTTTATGGTTGTTGCCAACGAAGTAAAGGAACTTGCAAAGCAAACAACGGAAGCTACAAAAGAAATAGCCAACGAAATTGAAAACATGCAGCTAAAAGTTCCGGAAGCGGTAACTGCTGTTTCGGAAATAACCATGATTATAAACGGAATGACAGAGTATATAAATACATTTGCACAGGAAATAACCCAGCAGGGAAAACGCAGCGACGAAATAGCAAGTGAATCATCTGCTGCAGCTAAGCAAATGAATGATATAAGCTCGGAAGTAAACATTATCTCGGAAAATGCGCAGTCGGTTACAAGAACGGTTTTAGACTCAACAAGAGGCGTAAATGAAATTGCAAAATCTACAGCCGAACTTGTTATTGGATCGCAGGAAATAGCAATGAACTCTGAACGCGCTTCCAATAACATGAGCGAAATAAACAGGGCAACAAGAGAAATGGCATCCGGTTTAATTGATATTTCCAAAACAGTCCAGCATATCAGCGAGGAAACAAATGTTTCTCAGCAGAATACGATTTCCATAAGAAATTCAAGCGAAGAACTTCTAAAAATGGCAAATGAACTGGAAACTCTTGTATCAAATTTTATAACAAGCTGATTTTGCAGGTAATAAACATGGATGATCGCAGTAAAAATATTAACAATTTCCGTCCGGAAATAATTCTCATTGCGGCATCTACAGGCGGTCCAACTGCTCTTGAAAAAATTCTAGCTAAGATACATGTGGATTTTCCTGCGCCAATTTTAATTATTCAGCATAATCCCGCATATTTTTTACAAACTCTGGCGAAGCGTTTAAACCGGGTTTGCCGTTTAAGAGTAAAAATCGCCGAAAACAGGGAAACAATCTCGGCGGGAACAGCATATATTGCACCGGATGGTTTGCATTTAAAAATCAGTACAAAAAACAGATTTTTCTTTGATGACTCTCCGCCTGTTAACGGGATTCGTCCTGCCGCTGATGTCCTTTTTGAGTCAGTTGCAGACAACTTTTACGGGCATGATGTCCTTGTTATTATTTTAACCGGAATGGGCAATGACGGCAAAGAAGGTCTTGCCAGATTAAAGGAAAAAAAGACATGTTTTTGCCTGGTTCAAAGCGAAAAAACATGTGTAATTTACGGAATGCCGAAGGCCGCGGCAGATGATGGTCTTGCTGATAAAATTCTGGATTTAGAAGATATTCCGTTAGAAATGGAAAATTTCAATTATTTGCGAAAAGTGAGTTGAAAGATGGATATAAAAACGCTTCAATGTTCCATAAATGAACATGAATTTATGCTTTTTAAAAAGTATATTGCAAATATTGGCGGAATTATTATTTCTTCTGAAAAGGCTTATTTAATAGAAACAAGACTTTCCAAACTTATGCTTGATGCAGGAGCAAAATCTTTTGAAGAGTTCTACACGCAGATTATATCCAGTTCTGATCCTGGAGTGTCACAAAAAATAATTAATGCTATCACTGTAAATGAAACCATGTGGTTTCGCGACAACATGCCATGGAATGTGCTTGAAAGAGTTATGCTGCCCGCATTTATAGAGGATATTCTTTCCGGCAGGAAAACAAAGATAAGAATATGGAGCGCTGCTGTCTCGACAGGACAGGAAATCTATTCTGCCGTTATGTGTATAGACGACTATTTAACCAAAAATAATATTAAAGGCGTAAGTTTAAAGGACTTTGAATTTTTTGCTACCGATATTTCCAGCCGTGTTCTGGAAACGGCTAAAAACGGAAGATATGACAAAATAAACATTATGCGCGGATTAAATGAATATTACAGAACAAAGTATTTTAAAAATAATGATTCGGCATGGGATATAGATCCCAAAATTAAAGATACCGTTAATTTTGAACATTTTAACCTGCAGGAAAACTTTAATTCATTCGGAGTATTTGATGTAATATTCTGCAGATATGTGTTAATATACTTTTCTGAAGAATTAAAAAAGGAAATTATACAGAAAATGCGCGATTCTTTGGTAAATGAAGGTTTATTATTTACAGGAAATTATGTTTTATACGATCTTTTTAAGGATGACTTTGATACAAAACCTTACAGTAATTCGACTTATTTTACAAAAAAAAGGAGATAGTTTAATGTTTTTTAATATATATTTGGTAAATATGTTTTTAAAAACAAGGAGTAAATATGAAATTGCTTGTTGTTGATGATTCGTCAGTAATAAGGAAGGTTGTTAAAGCGGCAGCCGATATGCTTCAAATGAAAATTGTAGAAGCACAGGATGGAATAGAAGCTATCGAGATTCTTTCCAAAATCTACAAAGAAATAGATCTAATTCTTTTGGATTGGAACATGCCGGAAAAAAGCGGCTATGAAGTTCTTGTAGAAATAAAGAACGATGAAACATATAAACATATTCCGGTAATGATGGTAACAACAGAGGGGCAGCAAAGCAATATTGTCGCCGCGGTTCAGGCAGGCGCATGTAATTATCTTGTTAAGCCGTTTACTGTAGAAGATTTGGAGTCCAAGATTCTTGAATGTCTTGGAAAAGGAGGCGGTTTTTAATGAACATAGATGAAGAATTAGGACAGATTTTTTCCAGTGTACTTATGGAGATTGTTTCAACTATCTCTGGTTTTTCTCTTGATATTATACCGGACAGCGATGAAAGTTTTGATGAAATGACAGGTATAATGTCTCTTTGTGATAATAACAGCAGAATATTATTTATTTCTGCAAAGGAAAAAGATATGCGCCAGTTATGTTCATATATGATTGGTGTTCCCCAGGAAGAAATATCCAGCGATGATGTTGATGATTCTTTATGTGAACTTGTAAACATGGCTGCCGGCAGCGCAAAACTGCGCCTTAGCGGATCAGATTGCAAATTTAATCTGTCATCGCCGTTTCTGCTTAAAGGAGATAATATGCGTATAAGCGGCAAAAAGAAAACCCGTATTATTTCAAAAACTCTGGGAAATGGTGATATAACCATTAAGATTAAAATTGTTTATTAAAATTATAACGCAGGAAAAAGACAAATGACAAATGAAATTGAACGGAATAATCTTCTCCTGCAGACATTAAATCAGGTTGCAATTGTACTTCTGGATCCCGAACTTACCGGAATGGAAAACAACATTTACGGCAGTATGGACATGATGGTAAAAGCTGTAAATGCAGACAGGGTTTCTATATGGAAAAATCATATTTATCATGATGAGTTATGCGCATCTCAGCTTTATGAGTGGTCAGAAGAGCTTGTTCCCCAGCAAAATGCAGATTATACAGTAAATATATCTTACAAAAAAAATATGCCCGATTGGGAAAAATTGTTTTCTTCTGGGCAATGCGTAAACGGTTTAACAGACGATATGGAACCTAACTCGCGTAATTTTCTTGCAATAATGCAGGTACAGTCTATTTTTGCGGCTCCAATTTTTGTACGCGATCATTTTTGGGGGTTTATTGAGTTTGATGATTGTCATATTAAAAGAACATTTTCAGAAAACGAAGTAGCTATTTTAAGATCCTGCTGTCTTTTAATTGGAAACGTTTTTCTTCGCAGTGAAATGACGTTAGACCTCCAAAATAATATAAAAGAATTAAAAAATCTTCATTTAGAACTGGAAAAAGCGCTTGACGATGCAAAAGCCGCCAGCCGCTCCAAAACATCGTTTCTTGCCAACATGAGTCATGAAATCCGCACTCCCATGAACAGTATTATTGGATTTTCTGAACTTGCTATAGACGACAATATCTCACCGAAAGCCAATGATTATTTTTTAAAAATACTGGATAATTCCAAATGGCTATTGCATATAATTAACGACATTTTGGATTTATCAAAAATTGAATCCGGCAAGATGGAATTGGAAAACATTCAATTTAACCTGCATGAAATATTTGCTGCCAGTAAAACGTTAATTATGCCCAAAGTAATAGAAAAAGGTTTAAAAACTTCATTTTTTATAGAACCTGTTACCGGCAGAAAAATGTTCAGCGACCCTACAAGGCTTCGTCAAGTACTTGTAAATCTATTATCCAACGCTGTTAAATTTACAGATTCAGGCACTATTGAAATGCAGGCGGTTGTAAAAGAAATAACACCAGACAGCGTAACAATATCTTTTATAATCAAAGACAGCGGCATTGGAATTGCCCCGGATCAAATAAAAAAAATAATGGATCCGTTTACACAGGCTGAATCAGGAACAACAAGAAAATTCGGCGGAACAGGCCTTGGTCTTCCAATTACAAAAAATATTATAGAAATGATGGGGGGTTCGCTTTCTGTCGAAAGCACACCAGGTGCAGGCAGTAAATTCAGCTTCGAAGTAACTTTTAATACCATTAATGCAGCCGCTGATAATGATATAACTGAACATAGTAATTTTGATAATTTAGAAAAACCAGTTTTTGACGGCGAAATTTTAATTTGCGAAGATAATATAATGAATCAGCAGGTTATACGCGAACATTTAACCAGAGTGGGATTAAAAACAATAGTTGCTTCCAACGGCAGGGAGGGTGTAGAATATATAGAAAACCGCGCCAAAAGAAAAGAAAAACAATTTGATTTAGTTTTTATGGATATACATATGCCTGTCATGGATGGCCTAAAAGCTGCAGCTGCCATTACTTCGATTGACAAAAGTATTCCTATTGTTGCAATGACAGCAAATGTAATAACTGATGACAGGGAAAATTATCTGTCTATGGGTATGGTTGATTGTGTAGGAAAACCCTTTTCTTCGCAGGAGCTTTGGTTGTGTTTAATGAAATACATCAAATCTGCGGCTGTAAAAAAAGATAAAACAGCCAATCAGGAAGAAAGCGATCATGTTTTTTATTTAAAGTTAGTGAATTATTTTGTTAAGATAAACTGTAATAAATTCCAGGAAATAACCAGCGCTTTGGATTCTGGTGATATAAAATTGGCACACATGCTTGTTCATACTTTAAAGAGCAATGCCGGGCAATTAAAAAAAACGCATTTGCAGAAAATATCGGAAGAAGTGGAAAACTGCCTTAAAAACGGCGAAAATCTTGTTACAGAGCAGCAATTAAGTTTACTTGAAAAAGAATTAATCTCTGCCTTAAATGACTTTAAGCTCTTAATAGATGAGGTCTCTGAATCTGAATCTGTAAATGAGACAATAACAGACACCGCAGCAGCTCAACTATTATTAAATGAACTGGAACCTTTATTAAAACAGGGTAACGCTGAGTGTCTGTCTTACATTGAAAAACTAAAATCGATCAAGGGCAGTAAAAAACTAATTTCACAAATTGAAGATTTAGACTTTGAACCCGCGATTCTGACATTAGCTGAATTGAAAGCCGGATATCCTGCATAAAAACATAGTATTTTTAACTGTATTTAAGCAAAAAAAAGCTACACTCCGAAAATGGAGCATCGCTTCTTATAGCGGAGATAGGACTTGCCTTACATTCGGCAACAAGCCTCCCTACGGTCGGCGAGCCGAATAGAAGTTTTTACTGCATCGCCATTCGGCGATGCGTCGGCTTCCATGTTGCCTCATTTCAGGCCGTCTTTTTTGCTGAACCAGCATCCATGCTGGTTCACCCTGTGGAACCTTTCGGTTCCTTCAGGCACGCAAAGAAGTTTCAAGTCCTATCTTGCTTTATAATCGAGTAGGAGACCGCTCATTATTTGAGCGATCGACCTCTCACACCACCGTGCGTACCGACCGGTACACGGCGGTTCAACAGAAACTATGACACAATTCTAATTGATTAAACTTTGCTTTC
>WQWU01000008.1 GCA_009785215.1 Treponema sp.
CTGAAATAGAAATCAGTTTTTTCATAAAAAATTCCCTCCTAGTTATTGCGTTAAGGAAGCGGTCAACGACTGCCTTTTTCTCCTCTTCTACGCAACGGTACCTGCTTAAAAAAAAGGAACGTTTTTTTTAAGCACTTTTTAAAAAGGGGGTTCAGGTTTTTTCTCATTTCCCCTTGCCTCTATGCCCGATTTTTGTTAAAATTTGGACATGGTGCGGCCTGAATCATTACAGAAATACGCTCTCTTTGGCGGTTTATTGGAAGAACAAATCGAAAGAATCATTCCGCTTATGGCAAAAGAGAGTTTTGCCGTAGGGGATTACATTATTTCCGAGGGTAAATCCAACGATAAGATTTTCTTCCTCATAGAGGGTCATGTGGCAGTGACAAAAAAGGATATTGTTCTTTCTCATTTGGGCGAGGGCGAGGCTTTCGGCGAAATGGAGGTCTTGGACGTTATGCCGGCTGTAGCATCAATCAAGGCGCTTTCTCAGGTGACAGCGATGTCTATATCCAATAAAGCCCTTCGCGAGATTTATAAAATCGATATAAAAACGTTTTCTCTCATTATCATGAATCTTGCGCGTGACCTTTCCAGGCATTTACGCAAAACAGATGAAAAACTTGCTTCTTTGCCGGATGAAATGGTTTAAAAATAGGAGAGATTATGATTTTTAATCCCGAGTATGAATGTATGGAAACCACAGCAAGGAAGAAACTTCAGCTTGCTGCTCTTAAGAATTTAACAGAGACTTTGTACTCAAAAGTTCCCTTTTACCGCCATAAATTTATGGAAAGCAAAATTACTCCACAGGATATTCATAATATTAATGATATAGAAAAACTGCCCTTTACCACAAAGGACGATTTGCGCGATAACTACCCTCATGGTCTCCGCGCTTGCCCTCAGGATAGAATCGTAGAGGTTCATATGAGTTCCGGTACAACCGGGAAACCTGTTGTAAACGAATACACAATTAAAGACCTGGATATTTGGCGGCAGGTTATGGCTAGAACTCTTTCGGGTGCGGGTTGTACGCGTGATGATATCGTTCAAAATTGCTATGGTTACGGGCTTTTTACCGGCGGTGCTGGGGTTCATTACGGTTCTATCGCTATTGGGGCAGAGGTTTTGCCGATGTCCAGCGGAAATACCGAACGTCAGCTTATGATAATGCGGGATTTTGGCTCTACTATGCTTACTTGTACGCCCTCTTATGCTCTTTTTCTTGCCGAAGAAGCCGCTGAAGCTGGCATCAATCTTTATGATCTTCCAATAAAGAAAGGTTGTTTCGGCGCCGAACCCTGGAGCGAAAACATGCGAACCGAGATCGAAACCCGGTACAACATGAAAGCTTACGATATTTACGGGTTAACGGAAATTATCGGGCCGGGTGTTGCTTTTGAATGCAAAGCACAGGATGGTCTGCACGTTAACGAAGATTTATTTTATCCGGAGATTATCGACCCTGTTACGGGTAAAGCTGTTCCTGCAGGCGAAAAGGGAGAACTGGTTTTTACTACATTAACAAGGGAAGGTACGCCGCTTTTGCGTTATCGAACTCGTGATATTACCTGCATCATAGAGGAACCATGTAAATGCGGGCGTACTACAAGGCGTATTCACCGTTTATTCGGAAGAACCGACGATATGCTGATTATTCGCGGCGTTAATATCTTCCCAAGTCAGATTGAGCAGGCTCTTATCGAAATTGAAGGTACAGAACCTCAATATCTTATCATTATTAACCGCGGCGATACTCATCTTGACGAGGTTGAACTGCAGGTTGAGGTTAAAAAAGACCTTTTCAGCGATGAAACCCGCGGATTGGAAAGTCTTCGCAGCCGCATAGAACAAACAATGAAGAGTAAACTGCAAATTGGCTTAAAAGTTAAATTGGTTGAGCCGAAAACCATAGAACGTTCCATTGGAAAAGCAAAAAGAGTTATCGACAACCGTAAGATATAGGGTTACAATTATATAGGAACCAAGGAGACCCGTATGGGAATTAAACAAATATCGGTTTTTCTGGAAAACACTACCGGCAGATTAAGCGAAGTGACAAAAACTCTTGCCGGCGCCAATATCAATTTACGCGCGATTAGTATTGCCGATACTGCAGATTTTGGGATATTGCGCCTAATTGTTGATAAAACCGATGGAGCGGTTGATGCGTTAAATGCTGCCGGTTTTACTACCAGGCAGACTGATGTTGTAGCTGTAGAAATCGAAGATGTTCCGGGCAGTCTTGCAAAACTAATGGATGTGTTTCAGCAGTCGCAGGTGAATATCGAATATCTTTATGCTTCGTTAGAAGGTCAGGCTGGAAAGGCTGTTGTTATTTTTAAACTTGAAGATCATGCAAAAGGATTAAAGATTTTAAGCGGTAATAATTTTGTAATGGCGGATAATTTTTAATACCTAATCGTATGTGAAAAAAAGGGGAGTTCTCAATAATGAAAATATTAATGGTTACAAGCGAAGCAGTTCCTTACGCAAAAACAGGCGGTCTTGCAGATATGGTTTCTGCTTTATCAATATGTCTGGCAAAATTGGGGCATGATGTCAGGATTGTTATTCCGCGTTATTATTCTATAGATCGCAGCAATTTTAAACTTTTACCCGATGCTATGGGTACGCCGATGGGCGAAGGTGTCGAAGAATGGAGCGCTGTATATGAAACTGATATGCCCGGTACTGACAAAAAAAATCCTGTAAAGGTTTATTTTATTGATCACGAAATTTTCTTTGGCAGAGACGGTATTTACGGTAATCCCACAGAAACAGATTTTATAGATAACTCAAGGCGGTTTATCTTTTTCTGCCGCGCTTCTTTTCAGCTTTGCAGAAAACTGGAATGGTATCCCGATGTGCTTCATGCTCATGACTGGCCTGCTGCTGTCGCTCCTGTTTATTTAAAATTTGCAGAAAGGCTTCCCGGCATTAAAAGTAAATTCAGCAATACTGTTTCTTTGCTTACTATTCATAATCTTGGATACCAGGGTATTTATCATAAGGATAATTTTGATTATGCGGGTCTTGGCTGGGATGTTTTTTATAATGCAGGTTTCGAAGACTGGAGTATGCTGAATATGCTTAAAGCCGGTCTTTACAGCGCAGATAAGATTAATACTGTTTCACCTAACTATGCCGAGGAAACTAAAACAAACGAACATGGTTTCAGGCTTGACGGGGTTTTACGTTACCGCAATGCCGATTACTGTGGGATTCTCAACGGAATCGATACAACTGTATGGAATCCTTCCAAAGATACCTATATTCCGGAAAATTATTCTGTTAAAAATTTGGAAGGTAAAGCAAAAGCAAAAGAAGCGCTTCAAAAAGAATTTGGCCTTCCGCGCGATCCTAATGTGCCGGTTATCGGTATTGTTACGCGCTTAACGGATCAAAAAGGCGTTGGCGAATTGTTTGGCCCTACTTACGGTTCGGTCTGGTCTATTTGCCGCGATATGGATCTGCAAATGGTTCTTCTTGGTTCCGGCGAACAGTGGTGCGAAAGCGAAATTGCAGGGCTTTCTTCCAGGCTTTCTAACTTTAAGGCAAAAATCGGTTACAGCGAAAAAATCAGCCACCTTATAGAAGCCGGTTCAGACTTTTTCCTGATGCCCAGCCGTTATGAGCCATGCGGTCTTAACCAGATGTATTCGCTTGTTTACGGAACGCTGCCGATAGTGCGCAGTACCGGCGGTCTTGTTGATACAGTAGAAAACTTTAACGAAAAAACCGGAGAGGGTACTGGTTTTATGTTTGATCTGCTTGACCCGTCTTCTATTTATAATACTGTAGGCTGGGCTGTCTGGGCTTGGTATAACAGGCGCGAAGATATAGAAAAGATGCGTATCCGCGGAATGACTCAGGATTTTTCCTGGGAAAAATCTGCAGAAAAATATATTGAGTTATACAAGGCAACGCAGAAAGCGCAGGGTATCAAGTAAATACCGGCTGTTTATAAATTAAATTTAAAGAACATTACATCGCCGTCCTGAACAATATATTCTTTGCCTTCAAGACGGTATTTTCCGGCTTCTTTAATTTTTGCTTCTGTTCCGTAATTAAAAATGTCATCGCAGGTGTAAACCTCGGCTTTTATAAAACCTTTTTCAAAATCTGTGTGAATTACGCCTGCTGCTTTGGGAGCTGTGTCTCCTGCATGAAAAGTCCATGCGCGGCATTCGTCTTTCCCAGTAGTAAAAAAAGTTCTAAGACCTAATAGTTTGTATGTATTATGGATTAAAGCTGAAAGCCCTGTTTCTTTAAGGCCTAAGTCGTCCAGGAATGCTTTTTTTTCTTGGGGGTCTTCTATTCCGCAAAGGTCGGCTTCGAATTTTCCGCAAATGCTGATAGCTTCTGTTCCTTCGCTTTGTGCCCGTTTTTTTACAGTTTCGGTGTAGGCATTGCCTGATTTTATTCCTTCTTCATCGACATTACAAACATAAAGCTGCGGTTTTGCGGTTATAAAATGGCAGTCGTAAATGGCGTTTTTTTCTTCGTTTGTTAAACCAAGCGAGCGTACAGGCTGCGCTTCTTCCAGCGCGGGGCAGATTTTATCCAGGATAGAGATAACAAATTCTGCGTTTTTCTTTTCTGCCGGGTTCTTTAATGTTTTTTCTGCCCGTTCGCGCCGTTTGGCAGCTGTCTGTAAGTCGGCAAGCGCAAGTTCAATATCGATGGTTTCGATGTCGGAAGCCGGATCAATCTTTTCGTTTACATGAAATATATCACTTGAATCGAAACATCTTACGATATGCGTATAAACAGCTGCATCACGAATATTGGAAAGAAACTGGTTTCCGAGTCCTTCGCCTCTTGAAGATCCTTTTTGCAATCCGGCAATGTCTACAAATCCAACTGTTGCAGGAATTGTTTTATCCGGCAGAAAAATCGCAGATAATTTATCCAGTCTTGGATCATGAATATTTGTAATACCCACATTTGCCTTAACGGCGCTGGACGGATATTTTGCTGTTTCTACCGGAGTGGAACATAAAGCCGAAAAAATTGTCGATTTACCTACATTGGGTAAACCCAAGATACCGCAGTTTAAAGCCATGAATCAGTATAGCATTTTTTCCGGTGTCTGTCAGCGTACCTATCAGCGTACCTGTCAGCTTCGCTGGCATTCTTTTACATTTACGCAAAGTCTTCCATCGGTTTGACGTGTGGCTATGCTTCTTAGGTAGGTAAAATACTGCTTGTCTGTAAGCGCGATGTGAGTTAAAATCCAGTCTTTTAAAAATTTTGTAAATGAATACAGGTTAAACCGCTTTCTGTACTGGAAGTTATGAATTGTATCAAATATATTGATTATAAATGCATCATGTTCCTTTTTATGTTCGGCATAACCCTTAAACTTTGTTGCAAGCATTATTTTTTCTTCTGTGGCAAAGTGAATTTTTACGTATTTTACCGCTTCTTTTATTACCCTTTGGAAGTATTCACTTTCCTGCTTTTCATCGCCTGTTACATGGTTAAACATTTCGTTTACAAGCATTACTAGTCCTTTGTGCTGTTCGTCTATCAGCCTGATTCCGCACATTAATTTGTTCGACCATGTTATTAATTCATTTCCCCTATTCATACTTCACCTCCATTTCTGCCAAATCCCCTCATTATCTGGTATATACAATAAATATAGGAATTTTTGATAATTACGAGTATAAAAAAATCATGCTTTAAGATAATTTATAAAAGCGCAGACGCAAACCCCCATCAGCGGCTGGTTGGGTGGCATTATTCAACTGAAGTGCCAGAAAAATATGCTTTGTAAAATATCTAGAAATCTAATAAAATATTTTGAGGAGAAAGCGGAAAACCTCGCTGGCGACTTCGGTGTGAGGTTAATGGCAGCCACAGCCGCCCGGAGCCAGCAGGGCTTTACGCTTTCGCCTTAGAGAAAAATTAAATAGTTAGATGTTTATTAAGAATACATTAGTGGAAATACCTAAATTTTACCTATATATGAGCTTCTCTTAAGTTCGTTTTAAAATACTGTTTTTTACCTATTGACACTTTTTTTGTTTTTGGGTAAATTATCATTAACAGCGGAAGTAGCTCAGTGGTAGAGCGCGACCTTGCCAAGGTCGATGTCGCGGGTCCGACTCCCGTCTTCCGCTTTTATTTAGAGTTTTGACACTTTTTTGTATTAAATTTAGACAAAAATCCCAAAAAAATACCAAATTCTATAAAAATTGACATGATGTCTTGTACAGTATATACTTATGTAATCAATGAAAAACAGCAATAAAAAATGTTTTTTATATCTCTTTTTTTCCATGATAGCGCTTCTGGTTCTATGTTTATCAATAGGCAGTTGTTTTTTTCAAAAGGAACAGGTAAGCAATAAAGGGATTTTTACTTCTTATCGTGATGTTCCAGGTTTAACCAGTGAAGAAATAGCCGCAATTAAATTGCTTAAAGAAGAGTTCAATAAAAATGGCGGCAAAGAATTAATTTACGGAATGATGTTAAGCCCCGAAGCGTTTAGAGGTGCAGACGGTGAAATAAAGGGTTATGCGGCTTTAATGTGTGAATGGCTTACGGAGCTTTTTGATATTCCTTTTAGACCTGAATTATATGACTGGAATATTTTACTTTCCGGCCTTGAAACAGGGGAAATATCTTTTACCGGCGAATTAACCTTAACACAGGAACGCTTTAATAATTATTTTATGACAAGCGCGATTACTTCGCGTCCTTTTAAATATTTCCGTTTAACAGACAGTATGCCGCTTGCCGATATATCGCTTTTTAGACCGCTGCGGTTTGCTTTTTTCAGAGGCGCTGCTACTGAACAAATTGTGTCTCCTTATTTAAAAAAAGAGTTCGAAGTTTTATTTGCAGACAGTTTCTCTGATGTTTATAACCTGTTGGTTAGCGGTGCAGCCGATGCCTTTATCGGCGAAAATACTGCCGAGGCTGCTTTTGATTATTTTGGAAGGATTACAGCTTCAGATTTTTCTCCTTTGCTTTATACGCCTGTTTCCATGTCTGCATTGGATCCAAAATTTGAACCGGTTATTACTATTGTACAAAAGGTTCTGCACAGCGGCGGAGCGCGTCATTTTGCCGAAATGTACAATGCCGGGTATCAGGAATATTTAAAGCACAAATTTCTTTTACAATTGACCGAAGAAGAATTTGATTTTGTCAGGTCTTCTTCTGCTGTGCGCGTTGCTGTAGAAGCCAGTAATTATCCTATCAGTTTTTATAACGAGCGCGACGGAAAATGGCACGGTATTGCAATTGATGTTCTGCATGAACTGGAAAAACTTACGGGTCTGCATTTTGTTTATGTCAGCGATGAAAATGCAAATTGGGCTGAATTGTTAAAAATGCTGGAAAGCGGCGAAGCTTCCATGCTTACAGAGCTTTTGCGCAGCACAGAAAGAGAGGGGAAATTTCTTTGGCCGGATATATCATTTATGGAAACGCATTTTGCGCTTATATCAAATTATGATTATCCTAACGTAACCTTAAACGAAATTATTTATACAAGGGTTGGTTTAATTAAAGGTTATGCTCATACTGACAGTTTTATGCAGTGGTTTCCGGATCATTTTTTTATTGCAGAATACGATAGTAATCTTGCCGCTTTTAACGCATTGGAACGCGGAGAAATTGATATGGTTATGGCAAGCAGTCATGATCTTTTAATTCTTACGCATTTTTTGGAACGTACGGGATATAAAATCAACTTCCTTTTTGATGTTTCCTATAATTCTACTTTTGGTTTTAACAAAAATGAAGTTATTCTTCATTCTATTATTAATAAAGCAATGTATCTTGTTAATATCGATTTTTTTTCGAATTACTGGATGAAAAGAACTTACGATTACCGCAGTAAAGTAACAGAAGCCAGAGTTCCATGGATTATCGGAGCGGCAATATTGCTTTCATTTGTATTGATACTTCTTGTTGTTTTGTTTTTCAGAAGCCAGCGTATAGGGAAAGAGCTTGAAGAACTTGTCAGCAAACGCACTTTCGAACTAAAACTGCAGACTTCCAAGCTTTTAACGCTTTTTGATTCTATTCCGGATCCTATTTTTATGAAGGATTTAAATCTGCATTTTATTCAATGTAATAAAAGTTTTCTGCAGCATTTTGGCCGTACAATGGATGATATTATCGGCAAAGATGATTTTGACGGTCTTGGATTGTCAATGGAAGCTGCAGAAGAAACAAAGGAATGGGATCGCAAGGTTATAGAAGAAGGCAGAATAATTATCAGCGAAGGATATTCGCCTCGTGCCGATGGTACTGTTCCGCTTGTAGAAACTGTTAAAACTCCGCTTTTTCTGGAAGGAAATGTTGTTGGTGTTTTAGGTATAGCGCGTGATATAACAAAACACAAAGAAATGGAACAGAAGATAACATCCAGTTATGAATATTCCAAAAAATTAAATAATGCATTGGCAAATATAACAAAATCTCCGACTATTTCGGCAGGAATTTTAAAAGCTGCTGCAGGCGTAATTGCTCAGGAAGGATGTTATGTTCTAAATGCAAATTGTGTCGGCATTTGGACTTATAACGAAAATGAAAACTCTCTGGAAAGTATTTCTTATTACGATGCAAGAAGCGGAGAAAATACAATTCAGAGTAATTATGATTTATCCAGCAGAAATGAATATCTTAAGCTTTTAAAATCTGAACGCCTTATTGTAATGAATAATAAGGAAGATTGCAGGTTAATATCGGATGCATTCAGCGGATATTACGATAATTTATGCGCTGCGCTTGATGCCCCTATTCGTGTAGACGGTAAAATGGTTGGTGTTGTTTGTGTAGAACAGAGAACATGCGAAACTTATCCTGAAATGCGCGAATGGGCGCAGGAAGAACAGAATTTTACATCTTCTCTTGCAGATTTAATGGCGCTTGCGATCTCCGGCGCAGAACGGCACAAAGCTCGTGAAGCTGCAGAAATGGCAAGCCAGACAAAATCAACTTTCCTTGCAAACATGAGTCATGAAATACGTACGCCGATGAATGCAATATTGGGCGTAACAGAAATACTTATTCAATACGAAACCCTTCCTGCAGAGATAGAAGAAGGGCTGGAAAAGATTTATACTTCGTGCGATTTGCTTCTTGGAATAATTAATGACATTTTGGATTTTTCCAAAATAGAAGCCGGTAAGCTTGATATTATGCCTGCAAAATATAAAGTTGCAAGTTTAATTAACGATTCTGTTCACCTTAACATGATGCGTATTGACAGTAAACCGATAGAGTTTGAGCTTCAGATAGATGAAAATATTCCTGCCAAACTTATAGGCGATGAACTCCGCATTAAACAGGTTTTAAATAATCTTTTATCCAATGCATT
This sequence comes from Treponema sp., assembly GCA_009785215.1. GTDB lineage: Bacteria > Spirochaetota > Spirochaetia > Treponematales > Breznakiellaceae > WQXQ01. Next base: position 9,350 of record WQWU01000008.1, read on the forward strand.
TAAATATACAGAATCCGGAAAAGTTATTTTGTCGGTTTCTTCCGAAGCTATTCCAATGCTTTCTTATTTACCGGATCATACAATGAAGGATCAGGTTCATTGGCAGGGTCATGATAATAGGGGTACAACTCTTGTATTAAGCGTAGAAGATACAGGCATTGGCATGACAAAAGAACAGTTAGACAGAATGTTTGATGAATATTCCCGTTTTAACGAAGAAAAAAATATTACTGTAGAAGGTACAGGGCTTGGTTTGGCAATTACGCAGCGTCTTATAAATCTTATGGACGGCGTTATGAATGTAAAAAGCGAACCAAATGCCGGCTCGCAGTTTGTCGTCCGGCTGCCTCAGGAAGTTGTAGATGACGATATTCTGGGAAAAGATGTAGCGGCAAATCTTAAGCAGTTCCGCATGAATTATATGACGCAAAAGAAAAGAGGACGCCAAATTGTCAGAGATCCAATGCCTTATGGAAGTGTTTTAATAGTTGATGATGTAGAAACAAATCTGTACGTTGCTGTGGGTCTTATGAATCTTTACAGGCTGCAGATAGAAACGGCAATGAGCGGGCAGGAAGCTATTAATAAAATAAAAGACGGTAAAAGATATGATATTATTTTTATGGATCATATGATGCCGGAAATGGATGGTATTACTGCAACAAAAATTATACGAGACTTTGGTTACAATGAACCTGTTATTGCTTTGACAGCAAACGCTGTTGCAGGGCAGGCGGATATGTTTCTGCAGAACGGATTTGATGAATTTATTTCCAAACCTATTGATATACGGCAGTTAAACTTTGTTTTAAATAAACTTGTACGCGATAAGCAGCCGGCGCATGTTATAGAAGCTGCCCGTCAGCAAAGCGCTGTTTCATCTGTCAGTTCAAATGCAGATAACGGCAGTTTTCCTGTAGATTCCCTGCTTTTGGAATCATTTCTTAGGGATGCGCACAAGGCAATTATTATTCTGGAAGATGTCTACAGGTTTATCAGCGAGGGAAATGAAGAAGCATTGTATAAATATACTGTAATTATTCACGGCATTAAAAGTTCACTGTGGAATATTGGAGAAGATAACCTTGCCGAACAGGCTTTAAATCTGGAAAAAAATGCACGCGACAAAAAAATAAGTATATTAACATCGGCTACACCTTTGTTTTTGGAAAAATTAAATGTTTTGCTTAAAAAACTTGATGAAAAGAACGAAGAAATTAACAGTAAAACAGCTTCTGAAGATGAAGATAAAGGAAGTTTAATAGAAAAACTTAATATTATTAAAGAATTATCAGAGGAATATGACAGAAAAGGCGTTTTGGAAATTATATCTGAAATAAAGATTTGTTCAAAAGAAACAAAGGCTGTTTTGAATAATATAAACGAGTTTGTCACTCACAGTGAATTTGAAGAAGCGCAGAATGCTGCCGTTGTCTATATTGGTGTTTTAACCAAGGAGTTATCTTAATGTTTTATTTAAAAAATATATTTAAATATAAATCTGCCTTTATATTGATTATTATTTGCTGTCTTTTTGCAATAAGCTGCGGAGTATCAGGAAAAGATGAATTAAATGGAATAACAATTTATAGGAACTATACTGATATTCCTGGAGTAACAGAAGAAGAAATTGCCGTAATAGAAGAGATTAAGAATAATAGAGATTATTTTATTTATGGAATGCTTCCCAATACTGAAACTTTTCTGGACTCAAACGGAGAAATTAGGGGTTATTCTGCATTATTGTGCGAATGGCTGACTGAGTTGTTTGGGATTTCTTTTATTCCCATGCATTATTCTTGGATGCCGCTGCTTCAGGGGCTGGAAAATAATGAAGTCGATTTTACAGGGGATCTAACAGCTAACGAAGAACGGCGGAAAACTTATTTTATGACCGATGTAATGGCACAGCGTTCAATAAAATATTTTCGTATAACAGGCAGCGAACCTTTTTCCGAAATAACAAAAACCCGTGCGCCCAGGTATATACTTCAGGAAAAAACTACGATAACAGAAGATGTTCTTTTATATACTGACAGGTTATTTGAAACAATATATATAGATGAATACGAAGAAGCCTACGAAATTTTAAAATCGGGCAGAGCCGATGCTCTTGTTACCGAAGGCGTGCAGGAAGCTTTTTTTGACAGATACGATGATATTGTTATATCAGATTTTTTCCCAATGATTTATTCTCCGGTTTCTTTTTCTACGCAGAATCCGCAGTTAAAGCCGTTTATTTCTGTTCTGCAAAAAGCTCTGGAAACAAGCGGAATCCGGTTTTTAAATCAATTATACGACGCAGGGTATCAGGAATATTTAAGGTTTAAACTATTTTTGCAGCTGACACAGGAAGAAAAAGATTATATAAAAAATAATCCTGTTATTCCGTTTGCGGCAGAGTATGATAATTATCCGGTTAGTTTTTTCAGCACACATTATAATGAATGGCAGGGAATTTGCGTAGATGTTATTGCAGAGATTCAATTGCTTACAGGGCTGGAATTTAAAATTAAAAATAATACCAAGGCAGAGTTTCATGAATTGCTTGATATGCTGGAAAGCGGAGAGGTTTATGTGCTCTCCGAAGTAATTCGTTCGGCAGACCGCGAAAGCCGGTTTTTGTGGCCGAATAATTCTTTTATGTCAGAAAGATCCGTACTTATATCAAGGCTGGATCATCGTAATATCAATATTAACAGGGTTTATTCTGAAAGAGTAGGGTTATCAAAAGGAACAGCGCACACAGAATTCTTTTTTAGATGGTTTCCCAATCATCCCAACGCAGTATTGTTCGAGAGTCAGGGAGCTGCCTTTGATGCTTTAATGAATAATGAAGTTGATATGGTAATGAATTCCTACAGCACCCTTCTTTATTTAACAAATTATCAGGAACTTTCCGGTTTTAAAGCTAACATAATGTTCGATAACAGTTTTGATTCTACTTTTGGAATTAATAAAGATCAGGCTGTTTTATGTTCAATTATAGACAAAGCGCTTGAGTTAATCGATACAAAAACAATTTCTGAACAATGGCGCCACAGGACTTATGACTACCGCCTTAAAATTGCACAGGCAAGAACGCCTTGGCTGATACTTTCTATTGCTTTACTTTTGCTTGTACTTGCGCTTGTTGCCGGTCTTCTTGACAGAAGCTACCGCGCAAGCAGTGAAATGGAAAAGATTGTAGAAAAACGCACTTATGAACTTGCGCTTCAAACAACTACGCTTTCTACATTATTCGACTCTATTCCTGATCTTATATTTACAAAAAATTTAAAACTGCAGTTTTTGCATTGCAATAAAGCTTTCCTGAATCATTTTAATAAAGTTATTGACGATCTTGTCGGTAAAAGCGATGAAGACGGACTTGAAATTTCCCATGAAGATGCAGAGGGTTTTAATAATTGGGACCGGAAAGTTATTAACGAACGTGAAACAATTGCAGTAGAAGAGCATATGCCGCGTTATGACGGAACAAATCCGCTTTATGAAACAATTAAAATGCCGCTTATGCTGGAAGGAAAAGTAATTGGCATTATGGGCATTGCGCGTGATATAACAAAACGCAAGGAAATGGAAGCGGCTGCCCTTGCCGCATCGCAGTCTAAATCCACCTTTTTGGCAAACATGAGCCACGAAATACGCACACCAATGAATGCTATCCTGGGTGTTACTGAATTGTTAATACTGAACGAGGAGCTTCCTTCAGAAATTAAAGAAGGACTGGATAAAATTTATAATTCATGCGATTTGCTGCTTGGTATTATTAATGACATACTGGATTTTTCCAAAATAGAAGCAGGTAAATTTGATATTTTGCCGGTTCAATATAAAATTGCAAGCATGATAAATGACGCTGTTCATTTAAACATGATGCGCATAGAATCCAAACCTATTATCTTTGACCTTAAAATTGATGAAAACATTCCGGCAAAACTTGCTGGCGATGAACTTCGCATTAAACAAATTTTAAATAACCTGTTATCCAATGCGTTTAAGTATACAGACGAAGGAAAAGTTACACTTTCTGTTGATTTTGAACCGGCTCCGGATAATTCCGGAATAATACTTGTTTTGGGCGTTAGGGATTCAGGCCATGGCATGACTAAAGAACAGTTAGGTCAAATGTTCGATGAATACTCGCGGTTTAATACAGGAAAGAAAAATACTGTAGAAGGAACCGGTCTTGGTTTAGCAATTACGCAGCGTCTTGTTAATCTTATGAATGGCAGCATTCATGTAGAAAGTGAACCAAAAAAAGGTTCCTTGTTTGTTATTAAACTGCCGCAGGAAACAATGGATGCGGAAATTCTTGGTAAAGATGTTGCGGAAAATCTTATGAAATTCCGCATGAATTATATGGCGCACAGAAAAAGAGTGCAAATTACCCGTGATCCAATGCCGTACGGAAAAGTTTTGGTTGTTGATGATGTTGAAACAAACGTATATGTTGCCATGGGTCTTATGAGGCTTTACAGGCTGCAAATTGATACAGCCATGAGCGGGTTTGAAGCAGTTGATTTAATTAAAAACGGCAATGTTTATGATGTTATTTTTATGGATCACATGATGCCTGAAATGGATGGTATAGAAACTACAGCTAATCTCCGCAATATGGGATACAAAGCGCCAATTGTAGCATTAACCGCCAATGCAGTATCAGGGCAGGCTGATGTATTTCTTCAGAATGGATTTGACGGTTTTATTTCCAAACCGATTGATATCCGCCAATTGGATGCCATTCTTAATCAATTTGTCCGTGATACCAAACCGGCAGAAGTGATTGAAGCCGCACGCCAGCAGAATGTTAATAAGGTAAATCCGGATTTAAACATCAATATTAATAATCAGATTGATACATTATTAACTGAATCGTTTGTCAGGGATGCAAAAAAAGCAATAACATGGCTGGAGGATCAGCAGAAAACCGGATTTGATAATGAGGAATCTTTAAGAAAATTTACCGTTATTGTTCATGGAATAAAAAGTTCACTGTGGAATATCGGCGAATCAATGCTTGCCGATTTGGCATTTAAAATGGAAGAAAGCGGACGCGATAAAAATATTGAACTTGTAAATAAATTTACGCCGGAGTTCGTAAATAATATGCGTGTATTGTTAAATAAACTGGAATTAATGCAGAACGAAGAAAATGAAAAACAATATTCTGAAGATGAAGATACCGGAGATTTAAAAAAGCAGTTCAGGAAAATTCAAAATTTATGCGCTGATTATAACAGAAAAGGCGCTTTGGAAAAAATTGCAGAAATTAATAACTATTCCAAAGAAACAAAAATAGCCCTGGACAGTATTAAAAGTTTTGTTCTTCACAGCGAATTTGAAGAAGCGGAAAAAATTGCTGCAGAGTATGCGGCATCATATGATGCTACATCATTGGAAGTTTAAGAAATGGAAATAATGATGCCCTGGTTTATAGGTTTATGTATTTTTTCGCTATGTATGTTTTTTTTGGCAGTTATACTATTTATCCGGAATTATCGTGCAGGCAAAGCGTTTGAAGAACTTGCAGAAAAACGAACATTCGAATTAAAGCTGCAGACATCCATGCTTACTACATTGTTCGATTCAATACCTGACATTATTTTTATTAAAGATATGAATTTCCGTTATATTCAATGCAACAAGGCTTTTTTAGACTTTTTTGGAAGAAAGAAAGAAGATGTAATCGGTAAGGATGATAAAGGTCTTGGTTTGCCCGATAATCTGGCGGAAGAATTCAAAGAATGGGATTTAAAAGTTATTAATGAAGGCAGAACAGCAACAATCGAAGAATATTCGCTGAGTGTTCACGGAACAATTCCGCTTATGGAAACGATAAAAGCGCCGTTAATACTTGATGATGCTGTGATTGGCGTATTAGGTATTGCACGCGATATAACAAGACATAAGGAAATGGAACACAAGATAACTTCCAGTTATGAATATGCAAAAATACTCAGCGATGCTTTGGCAAAAATAACCAAGTCTACTGCTGTTTCTACGGGGAATCTGGAAACTGTATCAGATATAATTGCCCAGGAAGGATGTATTGCATTAAAAGTTTTTAGTGTTGGAATATGGAGATTTCTGGAAGAAGAAAATGCTTTAGAGTGTATATCCTGTTATGATGCTTATACCGGAGAAAACCCAATAAAAGAAAAATTGGATTTATCAATCAGGAAAGAATATAAAAGACTTCTTAATACTGAACGTCTTATTGTCATGAACAATAGCGAAGAATGCAGGATAATTTACAATGAAAATGATGTGTATTATGATTCTGTATGTTCTGCGCTTGATGCTCCCATACATATAGACGGTAAACTGGTAGGTGTTGTGTGCGTTGAACAAATGCGGTGCAATAAATATCCGGAAATGCGCATATGGGAAATGGAAGAACAAAATTTTGCTTCTTCTCTTGCCGATTTAATGGCTCTTGCCATTTCCGGTTATGAACGCCGCAAAGCGCTTAATACTGCCGAGACTGCAAGCCAGACAAAATCATTTTTTCTTGCGAATATGAGTCATGAAATCCGCACGCCAATGAATGCCATTTTAGGTGTTACAGAAATTTTAATTCAGTATGAATCCCTTCCTGCGGAAATAGAAGAAGGTCTTGGAAAAATTTACAGCTCGTGTGATTTGCTTCTTGGAATAATTAACGATATTCTTGATTTTTCCAAAATAGAAGCAGGCAAGCTGGATATTATGCCTGCTATGTACAAAGTAGCAAATATGATTAATGATTCAGTTCAGTTAAACATGATGCGGATTGACTCCAAACCAATCGAGTTTGAGCTTCAGGTAGATGAAAATATTCCTGCAAAACTTATCGGAGACGAATTAAGAATAAAACAAATTTTAAATAATCTGCTTTCCAATGCATTTAAATATACAGATTCCGGAAAAGTTACCTTATCTATTGAATCTGTTCCGCATCTGGATGAAGTATTGCTTATATTAAAAGTACGCGATACAGGGCACGGCATGTCAGAAGAGCAGCTTGAGAAAATGTTCGATAAATATTCCCGGTTTAATCATAAAAAAAATATTACGGTAGAAGGTACCGGGCTTGGATTGGCTATTACCCAGCGTCTTGTTCATCTAATGAACGGCAGTATAAATGCAGAAAGCGAACTGGGGAAAGGAACGTTATTCGAAATTAATTTACCTCAGCAGCTGGTAGACCAGGAAGCGCTTGGCGCCGAAACTGCAGACAACCTGCGGCAGTTCCGCACAAACTATATAACCCGCAGAAAAAGAGGGCAGATTGCGCGCGATCCAATGCCTTACGGAAGCGTTTTAATTGTTGACGATGTAGAAACAAATCTTTATGTAGCTGTTGGTCTTATGAAACTTTACAGGCTTAAAATAGATACAGCCATGAGCGGGCAGGAAGCGATAGATAAAATTAAAGAGGGCAATAATTATGATGTAATATTTATGGATCATATGATGCCGGAGATGGATGGAATTGAGGCAGTAAAAAAAATACGCAAGTGGGAGGCAGAGCAAAATAATTCCACGAGTTTTGCTGAAAGCGAAACTCGAAGCAACAATTTGAATTCGCATGAGCGAATTCAAATTGTTGCATTGACAGCTAATGCGATTGCAGGACAGGCAGATGTTTTTTTACAAAATGGATTTGATGATTTTATTTCCAAACCAATTGATATCCGCCAATTGAATAATATTTTGAACAGGCTTATTCGCGATAAACAGCCGCTGGAAGTTATAGAAGCTGCACGCCGCCAAAAAGCAGAAGTTACAGACAGCGGTCAAAAGTATCCGTTTGTAGATTCAATGCTGCTTGAATCATTTATAAGGGATGCAAAAAAAACAATTACCTGGATAGAAGAACAGGATTCTCAATTTAATAATGAAGATGATATAAGAAAGTTCACCATTATTGTTCATGGTATAAAAAGTTCTCTTTATAATATTGGAGAAACAATGCTTTCTGAAATGGCGTATAATCTGGAAAAAAGCGGGCGTGAGCAGAACGCCGGACAAATAGAAGAGGCAATTCCGGATTTCCTTAATGATTTACGCGCATTGCTGGAACGGCTTGAGCAAAAACAGGACGAGTTTAATGACGATGAAGATATAGAAGATTTACAGGATAAACTTCTGGAAATTCAGGAAATGTGTTCGGAATATAACAGAAAAGATGTACTGGAATTAATTACAGAAATTAAAAATACCTCTAAAGAGACAAGGGAGGTAATAAATATAATTACAGAACATGTGCACCATAGTGAATTTGAAGAAGCCGAAAATGCCGCTGCTGCTTATGCGGTTGCTTTGTCATTTGCTAAAAAGCAAACCGAAATACGGCTGCTGGAAAAAGAAATAAATGGATTAAATATAATAAAAGGGCTTCAGCGGTATGGGTGCGATGAACAGACTTATTTAAAAGTTTTACGTTCGTATGCTGCCAGTGTTCGTTCCATGTTAGATGTGGTAGAAAATGTCAGTATAGATACACTTAATGATTATAAGATAAAAGTTCACGGAATTAAGGGAACAAGCCTTGATATCTTTGCTGTTCAAATAGGTACGGCTGCAAGTGATCTGGAAAAAGCGGCAAAATCTGGAGATTTTGAATATATTACTGCAAATAATAATAATTTTCTTGTAAATGTCAGAAAAATGGTTTACGATATAGAAGTAATGCTTGCGGAGCTGGATGCCAAAAATCCAAAGCCAAAAAAGGACAAGCCGGATCAAGAGGAGTTAAAGAAGCTTCTTATTGCCTGCAAAGATTATGATATGGACGGCGCAGATGCCGCTATTTTAGAAATTGAAAAATATCAATATGAATCCGATGACGGTCTGGCGGATTGGCTTAAGGAAACTATTGATAAAATGGACTTTAAACAAATTGTTGAAAAATTAGGAGGGTTAATCTAATGGAAAGGTCAAGCTATAAATCTGTGTCAGAGATTTCCGGGATTACCGGCAGGCGGAAAAAAATAATATATGTTGATGATGTTAATTATAGCCTTATGACATTAAAAACAAGGCTTAGTGATTACTGCGAAATATTCCCGGCAGATTCTGTTTTAAAAATGTACGAATACCTGGAGAGTATTAAACCCGATTTAATTTTATTGGATGTTAATATGCCGGATATTGACGGATACGAGGCAATCAAAAGTTTAAAATCCGATGAAAGATATGCAGAGATTCCAGTTATGTTTTTAACCGGCAATAGCGACAGGGAGAGTGTAGTTAAAGGACTTAGTCTTGGAGCGGTAGATTATGTCATTAAACCTTTTACAACAAGTAAATTGATAGAAAGTATTGACACTCATTTAAATCCCAAAAAACGCAAGGATTCCATGCATGATGAAGAAGACGGCAATAAACCCAGTGTTCTGATTGTTGATGATGTTTCTAGTATGTTACGTGCTATGCAATATGCCCTGAATGACAGGTACAAAGTTTATATATTGTCTAAATCCGAAGATGTAATGGACTTCCTGAAAAATAAAACGCCCGAATTAATTCTTTTGGATTATGTAATGCCTATTCTAAACGGATTTGATTTAATTCCAATGATACGTAAATTGCCGGAACATAAAGATACTCCTATACTAATTATCACTACTGAAGGAACATCAGATCATGTAAACGAAGCCATGTCTTTGGGAGCTTCGGATTTTATTGTAAAACCGTTTAAACCCAAAGAGTTAAATGATAAAGTAGGCAAGCATATAAGGATCGCAAGAGAGTTAAAGAAAATCAAGGAAGAATTTAAGGTTATTAGCAGTTAATTTTTGAAACATGGTTTCAAATATAATTATTATATTGAGGTTTTTATGGATAAGTTGATTTTTATTGTAGATGACAATGACGCTAATCTTACTATGGCTGCTTCTGCACTGGAAGCAGATTATAAAGTGTTAACTATGCCGTCTGCCCAAAAGATGTTTGCGCTTTTGGAAAAAAAGAAACCAGATCTTATTTTACTGGATATCGAAATGCCCGATATGACAGGTCTTGAAGCAATTGTAATTTTAAAGGAGAATCCGCAGAACAGCGGTATTCCAGTCCTTTTTATTACCGGCTGGAGCGATGATAAATTAATATCTGATGCAAAAAAGTTAGGCGCTTTGGATGTTATTAATAAGCCGATTGTAAAATCAGTATTACTGGAAAACGTAAAAAAATATGTATGATGAAAGAAAGAGCGTTCTCATTGTAGATGATCAGGAATCATCCATTGTGATGCTAACAAAAATTTTATCGCCGGAATATGCTCTTTTAACGGCAGATAACGGTTTTGATGCTATAAAAACTGCAGAAGAAAATTTGCCTGATATTATTCTGCTTGATATTCTTATGCTGGAAATGGACGGATATGCTGTTCTTACTTCATTAAAGAAAAATGATAAAACAAAAGCTATACCTGTTATTTTTATTACATCGCTTGGCAGCGAAGAAAATGAAGCAAAAGGCCTGGCTTTGGGAGCTGCAGACTATATATCAAAACCGTTTACGCCTGCGATTGTTAAATTAAGGCTGCATAATCAGATAAAACTGATTGAACAGCTGCGTATTATAGAAAATCTTAGTATGCTGGATCAGCTTACAGATCTGCCCAACAGACGTTATTTTGAAGAAAGAATGAAATCTGAATTTGGAAGATCTTTGCGCGATAAAACACATTTAAGTATTCTTCTGGTAGATCTGGATTTTTTTAAAAAATACAATGATACTTACGGGCATCAGCAGGGGGATAAAGCATTAAAAGCTGTTGCAGCTTCATTTTCCGCTGCGCTTAAACGTACTCATGATTTTGCGGCGCGTTGGGGCGGTGAAGAGTTTGTTATACTGCTGCCAAATACAGATTCAAATGGCGCGCTTGATATTGCAGAGCAGATAAGAAAAAATGTAGAAGATATGGTAATTCCGGCTCCTTCCGGAGAAAAAACAAAAATAACTGCAAGTATCGGTGTAAATACAAAAACAGATGAGTCTTATAATGATTTTTTTCAGCGTGCGGACAAAGCGTTATATGAAGCAAAGAATAGCGGACGTAATAAGGTTTGTTCCAGTTTATAAAGAATATTTTTTAACGGAGTAAAAAATGCAGAAAACAGTTTTTTTGGTTGATGATAATGCAACAAATCTTACAGTAGCGGAAGATGCGCTTGTAAAATATTACAGAGTCATTGCTTTGTCATCTGCAGCAAAGATGTTTACTGCTCTGGAAAAATTTAAACCGGATTTAATTTTGCTGGATATCGAGATGCCCGAAATGAGCGGCTTTGAAGCAATGAAAAGGTTAAAATCCAACTCTTTATATTCAGAAATACCGGTAATATTTTTAACGGGGCGCACAGATTCTGTAAGTGAAGCATACGGAATTGAATCAGGTGCAAGAGATTTTATCATGAAACCTTTTTCTGAACCTGTATTAATAAACCGGATAAGATATCATCTTCAAATTGATGAAATAATACGTGAACGAACCGAATTATTAACAAAACGTACAGAGCAGCTGGTGCGGCTTCAGAATGGTATTGTTTATACATTTGCGGATCTTGTAGAAAGCCGTGATAATAATACAGGCGGACATATTGACCGTACTGCCGGTTATATGAAAATTCTTTTGGATCAGATGATCTCCGAAGGAAATTATGCCGATGAAATTTTAAAATGGGATTTAGAATCTGTAATATCATCCGCCCGCCTGCATGATTTAGGAAAAATAGCAATTCCCGATTCCATTTTAAATAAACCAGGTCCTTTAAACGATGAAGAATTTGCAATAATGAAAACACATTCAAATGAAAGCGTAAAAATAATAGATAAAGCGATTAAAGAAACAGGTGATGCCGAGTTTTTACAAAACGCAAAATTAATTGCCGCTTACCATCATGAACGCTGGGATGGTACAGGTTATCCCTGCGGATTACAAAAATTTGATATTCCGCTGCAGGCGCGTTTAATGGCAATAGTTGATGTTTACGATGCTCTTGTTTCTGCAAGGCCGTATAAAAAAGCATTTAATCATGAAGAAGCGCTTAAAATTATTGTTGAATCGTCCGATAAACATTTTGATCCAGTTATTGTAGAAGCTTTTAAAAATGCTAACGAAAAGATATTGTCTTTTTCTAAAAGTATGATATAATAAAAATAAATAAACTCCGATTCTTTTCGGCTAAAGCAAGTGAGCTTTCTCGCTGCCATGCTGAATAGAACGTTAGGGTTCAGTTGGAAACGTCTGCGCCTACCATTGTGTAAAGGAGAAAACAATGAAGACACTTCGTCTACGGACTATCATGTCCGCCGCAGCAGTAATGCTTTTTGCATTAACCATGCTGTTCAACATCGGCTGCACACGCCGCGCCGAATCGGTTTCTATCAAAGGAAAAATCACTTTAGCTACAACCACCAGCACTCAGGATTCTGGTTTACTGGATTTTCTGCTGCCCGAATTTACAAAGCAGACGGGCTGGGAAGTTGATGTCGTTGCTGTCGGCTCTGGCGCGGCGCTTCGGATGGGGCGTGACGGAGATGCCGATGTGCTTTTAGTCCATGCAAGAAATGACGAATTGCAGTTTGTTGCAGACGGTTACGGCTCTATACGTTACGATGTAATGTATAATGACTTTTTAATTGTAGGTTCAGATGTAAATACAATCCCGCATAATAATAATGTTCTGCAGACTTTACAGAATATAGCATCAGGGAATCTTCCATTTGTTTCCCGCGGCGATGATTCTGGAACACATAGAATGGAAATTACTCTTTGGCGATCGGCTGGTGTAAATCCTGCAGCTTTACGCAATTATTCTTCTGTCGGACAGGGCATGGGATCGACTTTGCAGATGGCAGATGAAATGTTAGCCTATACTCTAACAGATCGAGCTACATGGCTCATTCTTAAAAAAGAAGGAAAGATTTCTTTAGAAGCAATTTGCGAAAACGCCCCTGAACTTTTAAATTACTATGGAGTAATACTGATTAATCCTGAATTACATTCTCATGTCAACACCGAAGGCGGTTCAGCTTTTGTTGAATGGATGATCAGCGATACTGCCCAGCAGCTTATCGGGTTATACGGCCTGGAAGAATTCGGCGGTGCTTTGTTCACGCCTAACGCTGGAGCTGAATGAACTTTGGTTTTATAAACTTAGGCCCCGATACTCTTTCGGTAATCAGCGTCACTTTAAGAATGTCTTTTTTTTCTACGCTGATCTCTACTGTTCTTGGAATTGTTTTTGCATTGCTTTTGGAAAAGCATAATTTTTTCGGTAAGCGCATTGTTGTAAGAATTTGCAGAACATTAATGGGAATGCCGTCTGTTGTAGCAGGGCTTATAGTTTATCTTTTGTTAATGCGGCGTGGTCCATTCGGATCTTTCGGGCTTTTGTTTACGATAGAAGCGATGATAATTGCACAGGTAATACTCATTACCCCGATAATTACGGGAATGGTTTATACGTATGCAGTACGAAGCGCTCCTTTAATGCGCATGTTTGCAAAAACAATGGGAGCAAACCGCCTGCAAACATTGTTTCTTTTTATTAAAGAAATGAAAAACGAATTATACTTTACAGTCATTATTGCTTTTAGCCGAGCGATTAGCGAAGTTGGAGCAGTAATGATTGTCGGCGGTAACATTCAATACAAAACAAGAACAATGACAACAGCGATTACAATGCTTCGCAATATGGGAGACTTTAGCCAAGGTATTACGCTTGGGATAATTCTTTTATTGATGGCATTTTTGCTCCAGTCGCTTTCGGATATGCTTCGCAAGAATGAAGTTATAGAGGAAAATTTTTAGGGAAAACTATTAGATGATTTTAACGGATATAAAAAAAAGTTATAGTGAGTTTTCTCTTTGTATCGATAAGCTTGTAATATCAGAACCGGGCATTTATGGTCTTGTCGGCAATAACGGCTGCGGTAAATCTACTCTTGCAAAAATAATGACAGGTTTAATCGAGCCAGACAGCGGCTGTATCGATACCGAAGGATTAACTCCGCAAAACATTACATACATCGGACGCAAATCCTATATGATGGATGATACTGTGTACAATAATCTTGTTTATCCTTTAAAGCTCCGCAAAGAGTCACCCGATCCCGAACTTGTTAATTCTTTATTGGATAGAATGGGCTTTTTAAATAGAAAGAATCAAAGAGCAAAAAGTTTATCGGGCGGCGAACAGCAAAAATTAAGTTTCTTGCGTGCGGTTATTTTTAAACCAAAGTTTATAATTGCAGACGAAGCGATGACTGCAATGGATTTAGGCAGCCTTGAGACTTTTGAAAAAATTATTATTGAAGAACAGAAAAAAGAAAAATCGATCTGGATTATAATTAGCCACCAAATGTTAGATTTAAAAAAAATGTGCAATGTAATATACTATATGAAAGATGGAAGGTTGGAACAGTAAAGAATGGCAGAACGAAACTTAAACTTAAAACTAACCCCTGTAGAAGAAGCGCTTTCTAAATATTTATCTGCACTGGACGGCCAGCTTGTTCCAAAGTTTGAAATTATCTCTGTAGAGGAAAGTTTAGGTCGTGTAACTTCTGCGCCTGTTTGCGCAAAATTAAACTCTCCGCATTATAACGCCGCCGCGATGGACGGTATTGCTGTTAAAGCATTAATTACAATAAATACAAGTGAATCTAATCCTTTGGAATTAATAGAAGGTTATGATTTTATCAATGTAAATACAGGCGATGCTGTGTGTGAACCGTATAATGCTGTGATAATGGCGGAAGATCTAATTTACGAAGACAATGGCAAAAAAATTAAAATAACAAAAAGCGTTTTCCCAAATCAACATGTAAGACATATTGGAGAAAGTATTAAAATAGGAGAAGAAATACTTTCTGCCAAACATAAAATTAGACCTGTCGATATTGGAATGCTTTTAACCGCAGGTATAACAACTATAGAAGTTTATGCAATCCCAAAAGTTGCAATTTTCCCGACAGGTTCGGAGATCATCGATATTTGCGCTTCTAATTTGCCAATGGGCGAAGTTCCCGAAGCGGGAAAAATAATCGAATCCAACTCACGTATGTACGAAGCGCAAGTTAAACAAGCTGGCGGCGAACCAGTTCGCTTTGCAACTATTCCCGACAATTTTGATTTGTTAAAAGACGTAATAACTAAAGCGGCGGCAGAGTTTGACATGGTATTAATTAACGCAGGCTCCAGCGCAGGCACCGAGGACTTTACTGTTCAAGTACTGCGTGAAATCGGCGAAGTAATAATTCACGGCGTTGCAATGAAGCCGGGAAAACCTGTGATTCTTGCGATTGTAAATGGAAAACCTGTAATCGGCACACCCGGTTATCCTGTGTCTGCATTTCTTTCGTTTGAAACATTCGCTCTGCCGATTCTTTCTGTTCTTACAGGCCGTTCGATAAAACCAAAACAAAAAATAGAAGCGGTATTATCAGAAAAAATAACTTCCACCCCAAAACAGCGGGAATATGTTAGAATTAGGCTGGAGCAACTAAACGGCCAGCTGACTGCTTTTCCATTAACAAGACATTCAGGTATTGCAATGTCGCTTGTAAAAGCCGACGGTTTTTGCATTTTAGATATTGGCTGTGAATGTATCGAAGCAGGCGAAACTGTTAGTATTGAACTGATTGAATCGTAAACACAGGAGACAATTATGGAAAAAGATTTTTCTCATTTTGATTCGCAGGGCAATGCGATAATGGTAGATGTCTCTGATAAACAAATTACTTCCCGTTGTGCAATAGCAAAGGGCTGCATTACAATGAACGCTGATTCAATGAAAGCTGTACTCGGCGGAACTGCAAAAAAAGGCGATGTACTAGGAGTTGCCCGCATTGCAGGAATAATGGCAGCAAAAAAAACTGCCGACCTTATCCCCCTTTGCCATCCGCTTAACTTTGACAAATGTACGATTGATTTTGCGATTGATGAAAGTAAAAACCAAATAGAGACCATATGTCAAATAAAACTTACAGGAAAAACAGGCGCCGAAATGGAAGCGCTCACAGGTGTCTCGGTCGCCCTATTAACGATTTACGATATGTGCAAAGCACTGGACAGGGAAATGGTTATTGGTGATGTTAAACTTTATGAAAAAACTGGCGGAAAAAAATGAGACACGGGCTAAGTCAGAATGGATTATTGCTTGAATAAAATTGCTTTTGGTGTTAAATTTACCTTATGACTATAACACAAACTGTAGAAATACCAGTTAACCGCCGTTTATTTATTGATGTACCCAACGAAGTGCCTGCAGGAAAGGCACAAGTAGAAATAAAAGTTATCCCTTTTGTAAAAAAAGAAGAAAAATCTTTAGAAACAATACCCCTTTTATCTTTTAGGGGTTCATGTAAAGGTCTTGATACTATGGATAAGTATTTTGCGCGAAAACGGGCAGACAAAGCATTTGAAAATGGTCAAATAAAAGATAACCCATATAAAATCGGGGAGCAATAGTTGTGGACTACGTTCTTGATGCTTGTGCTCTGATTGCTCTCTTTAATGAAGAAGAAGGGGCTGATACTGTTGAAAAATTAATGATTCAAGCAAAAAACGACATCGATCGTTTATTTATGAGCAGTATTCAGGTAATGGAAGTTTATTACGACAGAATTTATGTTAAAGGTATTGAGTATGCCAACACTATACTAGAAAGCATATATACTTCACCGATAATTGTTTTACACGATGTTTCTCGTGATGTAATAACTGAAGCAGCAAGATTTAAAACATCGTATTCCATGTCTATCGCTGATACCTTCGCTGCTGCAACTGCTAAAAGTCTTGGTGCGCCTCTTGTTACTAAAGATAACGAAATGAAAGAAGCAGGAGATGCAGGAGAGTTTTCTATATTTTGGCTAAGATAGCAATGTATAAAAATCACGCTGTATATAGCGTATGCAGCAAACAAACAACATCACAAAAAAGCGGTAATAGGTACCTTCGTGCCGTAATTGTATTAATTTTGCTATTTTCACAAGTGTTTTATTTGCACGCAACGGTACAGTCTTCTGATCTTATTATTTATAATGGTAACAGTTATCCATTAATCGTAACATTTCCAATGGAATCTTATTTCATTGAATTTCCGGAAAAACGCCCTCCATCACCTCATTCTGCATTATGGAGAGGATATATTGCATCTTTTGAAATCATTCAAAATGAGTTATGGGTTATCGATATTGAATGGAATAATATATTTAGTAATGTTCGCGGATATCAAACCATAATCGGTGAATTATTTGGAGTTGATAGAATAAAGATAGATTGGTATAGCGGGTTCCTTGTTATTCCGCAAGGTGAAAGAATTGATTATGAGAGTGTAAGCTGGGATCTTGATTACGAAAATTATTTAATTATAGAAATCGAAAACGGAAATGTTATAAATGAATATTTACTTGCTTTTGCTCAATATAGTGTGTTTTTTGAAGAACAGCTAAGAGAAAGATATATAGAGATATTTCAAACTTGGAATAATATTAACTTTCCAGTAACTTTTTAATTATTAGTAAAAGGAGATTTAAAATGATAGGTACCTTGTGTGATACCATTGCGCCGCTCATTTTTTTATGATAAAATAAATATACAGAGAGGTCAATAATGAAGAGTTTTTTACTCCTTTTTCTTACCTTTATACTTTTTATAACCTGTATTCCCGCAGGAAATAAAGATTTTGAAACGGCTTACTATATAAAAGAAGATTCCAGTACATCAGAAAGTGTGGGTATTTATTCTTATAAGGGCAAAAATAAATCTGTTGTTATTCCCAATCTAATTAATGGCTCGCCTGTAACGGCAATTTTTCCAAATTCGTTTCAAGGCCGCAATTTAACCAATATAATTATTCCAGAAGGGATTTATGAGATTGGAATGGAAGCATTTAAAGATAATTTATTAACCTCTATAGTTTTTCCTCAAAGTCTTGCTGTAATCGGAAACAACGCTTTTTCTAATAATTCTCTTACAAGTATAACAATTGGAAAAAATGTTTTCGTAGCCGGCAGTGAAAAATACTCTTCATTTGACAATGATTTTGCATCTGTTTATTATGAAAATTTTCAAAGAGCCGGAATTTATGAACTAATTGAAGGCAGATGGACTTATATAGTAGAAAGCATCTTTGTTTTTGATGGAAAGGGAACCATTACATTTTATCCCGGAAACGAAACTTCAATAGAAATCCCATCTCATATAAACGGCATACCTGTAACAATAATCGGCGAAGGTGCATTCAGAAATAAAAATCTTACAAGTGTTGTCATTCCAGACACTGTTTTAACGATAGAACCTCATGCGTTTGCCGATAATGATATAACTTCTATTGTAATACCCGACAGTGTACAAACAATTGGAGAGATGGCGTTTGTAAGAAATGAAAGACTTTCTTCTGTAATTTTTGGTGCAGGTCTTATAAGCATCGGAGAAGATGCTTTTTCTCTTTGCCCTTTAAGATATGTTGTTATTCCCGCTAATGTTGAAGTAAGATACATCAATATTCAGCAGGATTGGCCGCCTTATGATATAACAAATGTTAATACACCTCTCTATGGTAATGGTTTTGAGAATTTTTACCATGAAAACGGAAGGGTTGCAGGAACTTATATATTTGAAAATAACAGGTGGAAAAAATGAAAAGGTATTTAATATTATTTTTTATTTTGTTTTTTTCTAAGTTATGTTTTGCGCAAACATTTCAAAGTATTCCAAATAATACCTATGTTATGGATATGGCTGGAAGCATCTCATTTTTAAATGGTAATAAAATGAATTTGTCATTTTATGAGCCTAATGTTATAAAATTATTAGGAATATATAATATTGATTTAATAAGTGGTATGCCAGTAATTGATGTAGAGTGGGAAAATGGTATAAGTGAAAAATTATTAGTTATTTCCAATAATTATATTTGTAAAGTATTTGCAAATATGAATACACCATTTGGTAAACGTGTTTTTAATGGAATAAGCGGAAGACAGCTTGAAGGCGGCGGTGATAATGTTTGGCTTTTACCAACAGCAGATAAAATAACAGCTAGTTCTTTTCTTGTTGAAGGAAATGTTTCATATGAACCAAATCAAAGAAGGCCATTATACAAACCATTATGGGTTGAGGGAGCTGAAGGAAGCGGTATTAATGAAAAATTATTTATTACTGCAAGAGCATGTTTTGCAATACATATTTCTATAGGTTATGTTTCATTTGAAAAGCCAGAGTTATATTTGGAAAATTCTAGGCCAAAAAAAATTAAACTAAGTGTAAATAATATTTTTTCTATAGAAGTTGAGTTAAATGATACTCCAAACTATCAAATGATTAATCTACCTGCTCCATTAAGAGCAAGTGATGTTTTAGAATTAGAAATAATCGAGATATATCAAGGTACAAAATATTCTGACACATGTATAAATGACATATTCTATGATTATATTCCATGGCGTGATATTGATTCTGCTAAGTTCTATGATTATATTCCATGGCAGAGTTGGATAGAAAGATCCTATGAAAACTATGAAGATAGTAATGATTTAATTAACAAAAACAATGAAAATGTCATTTTGACTAAAAGCTCTGATAATAATAAAAACCAAAATGGGTTTTGGGTTATATTATTTATATTAATTCCAATTTTATTATTTATTATTATTTTTACAATAAAAAGAAAAAGGTAAGATTAGTAATGTATAAAAGCCACACTAAATATAGCGTATGTAGCAAACAACAACACTACGAAAAAGTGGCAGCAGGTACCTTGCATTATCGAAAAAAATAACAGGGTACAAAGATAGAAAATATGCTAACTGACAATTACGGCAGAACAATAAATTACTTGCGTGTCTCCATCACCGACCGGTGCAATCTGCGGTGTATATACTGCATGCCGCCGGAAGGCGTTAAATGGAAACCCCACGAAAATATTTTAACCTTCGAAGAAATACTTAGGCTTGTTAAAATAATGGCAGCACTTGGTATAAAAAATATAAAAATTACAGGCGGAGAGCCACTGTTAAGAAAAGGCGCTCATTCTTTTTTAAAAGATTTAAAATTGATTAATGGAATAGAAAAAGTAAGACTTACAACAAACGGCCTATTGTTAAACAACTTTTTAAACGAAGCCGAAGAAAATGCTTTGCCGAATGCCGTCAACATCAGTCTTGATGCATTAGACATTAATAGATACAAACAAATTACTGGTTTTAATAATGGTAGTTCTGATGTATTTTCAGAACCAAAAGTGATTCTCTCTGTTATTGACCGTTTATTAGAAAAACAAATAACAGTAAAAATTAACTGTGTTCCTATTCATTCAATTAACGAAGAAGAAATAATTCCAATTACAAAACTTGGAAAAGAAAAAAACATTATCGTACGATTTATCGAGTTAATGCCTATCGGCTGCGCTTCAGCTTTGCAGTGCATTTCTGGTACGCAGGTTAAAGAAATAATAGAAAAAACTTTTGGCGCACTTGTGCCGTTTGACAACATTTCCGGAAGCGGCCCCGCAGTATATTATAGCCTTAATGGCTTTAAAGGCAAGATTGGTTTTATTAATGCGTTATCTCATAGTTTTTGCCATACCTGTAACCGCCTGCGCCTTACAAGCGACGGTTTTTTAAAACTATGTCTATCAAGTGACGTTGGTTTAGATTTACGACAATTGCTCCGCAACGGCGCAAATGACAGCGAAGTTTCACAAGCAATTATCAAAGCAGTTAAAAACAAACCAAGTTCGTATAAGTTTTCAGAAAACATAGAAGGTATGTTCAAAATAGGCGGGTAGGGAGTTACCCTGCAGCGCACTCTCCGCTTTTTCCAGTTAACACATCAAGCCCATGACGCAGTTCATCAATTATAAACTCCAGGTTTTCTTTTACTGCTTTTGGGCTTCCCGGTAAATTAATAATTAACGTACAACCGCGAATCGTCGTAATGCCGCGGCTTAACATGGCTCTTTTTGTAATTGTCATGCTAACAGAGCGCATAGCTTCTGCGATGCCGGGCACAAGACGGTGCGAGACAGCCATTGTTGCTTCCGGCATACAGTCTCTTGGCGATAAACCTGTTCCGCCAGTTGTTAAAATTAAATCTGCCAGATTGGAGTCACAAATACGTTTTAGTTCGTTTTCTATTTCTGTTTGTTCATCGGCTAGCAGAGTATATCCTATTTCTGTATAATCAGAACCGGAAATAATACTGCGGATAACCGGAGCGCTTAAATCTTCGCGTTCGCCTTTAAAACCTTTATCGCTAACGGTTATTATCCAGACACGGTACATAACAATCATTTCATCGCCAGCATTAATTAAACCGCCGTTAATCACTTTGGCAAAAACACCTTCGCGCGGCATGATACAATCGCCCATCTGATTATAAATGGCGCAATGGCTATGACATTCTTTTCCTATTTGAGTAATTTCTAAAACAACTTCGCCGCACTTTAAAATCGTACCGGCAGGAAGAGAGCGAAAATCAATATTATCTACAACAAGGTTTTCGCCGAAACCGCCGAACTCTACCTTTGCGCCTTTCGCACGGAAGTCTTCTATCTTTTGATACGAAAGCAAACTTACCTGTCTGTGCCAGTCACCTGCATGAGCATCGCCTTTAAGGCCATGACCTGTTAAAAATTCTGCACTTCCGGCATCAGCTTTTGGAGTGCCTTTTTCTGAGCTTAAACATACTGCAAGAACTTTTCCCATCAGTTATTTAATTAATCCCATGTCCAGCATAGTCTTCTTTAGGAGCGCTTCGCTTGACGGCGCTAGTTTGCCTAATGGCAGGCGTGCAGGACCTGCAGGAAGACCTGCCCAGGTAAGCGCTTGTTTTATCGGGATAGGGTTTGTTTCTACAAAAGCTGCTTTCATTAAAGGAAGCAGTTCAAAATGTATTGCGCGGGCTTCGTTTATTTTACCTTCAAGCGCAGCTTTGGTTAAAGCTTTTACTTTTGCAGGAACCAAATTAGAAATTACAGAAATAACTCCATCACCGCCAATGCTTGATAACGGCAGGTTAAAAGAATCATCGCCGGAAAGAACCCAGAATCTTTCTGCAGAAGTCTTGCGCGGCATTGCAATCTCTTTAATAATATCACCCATTTGTGTAATATCACCGGAAGATTCTTTTACGCCTGTTATGTTTGGTATTTCTGCGATTTTCTGCATAAGAGAGACAGGAATGTTTCTGCCCGTGCGGGATGCTATATTGTAAATAATTATCGGAATGCCGACATTTGCAGCTGCTTCAAAGTGACGTATAAGGCCATCATCATTTGGTTTGTTATAATACGGTGTTACTACAAGCGCAGCATCTGCTCCAAGTCTTTTTGCGCGTTCAACATATTTAATCATATGTCTTGTATCGTTTGATCCGGCTCCAACAATTATTTTTATCTTGCCTGATGCTTCTTCTACAGCTATTTTGATTAATTTTTCTTCTTCATTTTCATCAAGTGTAGGGGTTTCTCCTGTGGTTCCAAGAGGAACAATTCCGTCTATACCTTCTACTATCTGAAACCGGACAAGTTCACGAAAACCTTCATATTCAACTTCTCCGGTTTTTGTCATTGGTGTAACAAGCGCTGTGTATGCTCCGCGAAAATCAGTCATATTAAACCTCACTTTAGTTCGGCTGCCAAGCCGAACAATAAAATCGAAATGAGACGCAGTCTCATAAAACCCCTCTTTTATTCCTTGAATAAATCATTCATCATATCATCGATTGTAAAAATCCCGCACCTTTTATTGTTTGTAAGCCACCTGGCTGCCTGTATTGCTCCGGAAGCAAAACCTTCCCGGCTGCGTGCAGTGTGTGTAATCTCTATTGTATCTGCCGGTGAATCAAAAAACAAGCTGTGTGTTCCGGGAATGCTGCCCAAACGCAGACTGGGGAAGTGGAGTTCGTCCGCTTCCGGTTTACGATCTATTGTTTCCCAGACAATTTTCTTTTTACGATCAATTTTGTTTAAGACGCCTTCCGCCAGTGTTTTTGCAGTTCCGGAAGGGCTGTCCATTTTTTTATTATGATGATACTCAATGCCGCCAGCATCGTACTCAGGAAAATTATTAACAAGCCCTGAAGCATACCACGCGATGCGGTAAAACATATTTACGCCAATTGAAAAGTTCGATGCCCAAAATAAAGAGCTGTCTGCTTTTTTTACAGCTTCTGTTACTTCGTCCATACGGTTTTGCCAGGCTGTCGTACCTGTTACTACAGGGATTTTTCTTGCCGCAAGAGCTATAATATTTGCAGCTGCCGAATCTGGCTGGGTAAACTCGATAGCAGCATCGATAGAATCAAAATCAGCTTCGTTAATAGTTTTATATATATTTTTTCCGCTTTCTGAAATAAAAGGATCTACAATAACTCCAATATTAATACCTTGAGCAAGTGCAATTTGCTCAATCATTTTTCCCATCTTGCCGTAACCAATTAATGCAATATTCATAACTATTCCTTTTATTTATCCAGCGAATCAAAGAAATCCATATGAAGCGCATTTACTGTTTCTGCGGCTTCTGTATCATTTACAATAAAGCTGATGTTTACCTTGCTTGCTCCCTGCGAAATCATCTGCACAGGTACGCCGAGTAATTGGCAAATCCTGAATGTTCTGGAAAGTATTTCTGAAGAGCGCTTTACATTGCCAATGATAGTAACAATGGCTTTTCCTGTTTTTACTTCTATGTGTGCAATTTTACTAAGTTCTTTTTTTACTTCGGCTAAATCATAAGCAGTATCCAGAGTTAAAGAGACAGATACTTCGCTGGTTGCTACCATGTCAATGGATATACTGTGTTTTGCAAATACAGAAAAAACTTCTGCTAGGAATCCGTATTGCCCCAGCATTCTTGTAGAGACAATATCAACAAGAGTTACTTTATGTTTTGATGTAATGGCGCGTACCGGCGGACTTTTTTTTGCCGATGCTGATGCGCTTTCTATTCTGGTTCCCGGCGCTTCAATATTATAGGAATTTTTTACAAGTACCGGAGTTCCTGTTTTCATGCATGGCAGCATCGCTCTTGGATGAAGCACTTGTGCGCCGAAATATGCAAGCTCCGCCGCTTCTTCGTATGTTACATGTTGAACAGGCCGCGCATTTTTTACAATCCGCGGATCTGCTGTTAGTATGCCGTCAACATCTTTCCATACCTGGATTTCTTCCGCTTTACAGGCAGCGGCAATCATTGTTGCAGAAAGATCAGAGCCGCCGCGGCCAAGGGTGGTTATGCTTCCTTTTTCATCTTTTGCAATAAAACCTGTAACAACAGGAAGCACATTTCCTTTTATCTGCGGCAATATTTTTTCCGGAATTAAATCCCAGCTTTCTTTTAAAAGTTCCGCTTGTGTGTAATTTGAATTTGATACAAAACCTAAATCAAAGGCGTCAAAAGCCCTTGAGTTCATACCAATGGATTTTAAATAAGCTGCCGCAATCCGCACGCTGAGACGTTCGCCGAAAGAAACAAGATAATCTTTTGTTCTTGGAGTAAGTTCTCTTATAAGCGCAATTCCGGATAATAAACGCGTAAGTTCATCCAAAAGGCCTGCAATTTCTTTTTGCGCAGAAGATAATTTTAAAGCTTTTACAGTATCCTGATGCAGTTTTTCTATGTTTTTTATATCAACTTTTCCCTGTTTTAACGCCAGATTTGCAGCTTCCAAAAGATGATCAGTTGTGTCTCCCATAGCAGATAACACAAGAACGGGTTTTTTTGTTAATTGTGATTTTACAATACCAGCTACATGGCGCAAGCGGGAAGCATCGGCTACTGAACTTCCCCCGAATTTCATTACAATCATGGTTAAACCGCCTTGGTTCCATAATAACAATCATATTTAATTGAATCAATAGCAGAACCATTTAATAGTTGTAAATAATTATTAAAATCTGTATAATTTGATTATGATTGGTTTCCTTTTAAGAAAAACTTTATATGATATGTGGGATAATCTATTTAAGATTGTTCTTCTTAATCTTGGCTTTTTTGCAAGCACTGCAATACCTCTTTTCCTTCCCGGAGCTGTTTTTAAGGTTACAAATTCTGTTGCCCTGGAAATTATTATAAATGTTATAGGGATTCTCTTTTGTTCCGTGTATCTTGCCGCCGCCGCCCTGTCTGTAAAAGTCATTTCCGATTACGGCTCTTTTACATTTGGTGATTTTTTCAGGAACTTTAAAGCTGCATGGCCTGCCGGTATACTAATGGGTCTTTTTATTTTCTTTCTTTTCCTTATTTTATCGTATGTAATTCCTTTTTATCTGGATGTTGAACCTCCTGTTGTCGGTTTAATTTTGGCGGCAATTGTTTTTTGGACATCTGTTTTTGCCATTCTTTCATTTCAGTTTTTCTTTGCAGTTATTGGCCGTTTAGGTCCGAGTTTATCAAAAGCATTTAAAAAATGTTTATTAATTTCTCTGGATAATACCGGTCTTTCAATATTTTTGATTTTAAACAGTATTGCAATTATGCTTATTTCTATAGTATTTGTTTTTATGTTTCCAGGTCCTGTCGGCGCTCTTCTTTATATTGATCAGGCATTGCGCCTGCGTCTTTTAAAGTACGATTGGCTGGAAGCAAACCCCGGCGCTAACCGCAGGAAAATTCCATGGGATGAGCTTTTAATAGAAGATCGTGAAAGAACGGGAACCCGTACTTTAAAGAACTTTATTTTCCCCTGGAAGGACTAAGGGTTTCCAAGGCGTATTCCAATACTTCCTGCAACTGCCCGTTCTCTTCCGGGAATACCGCCGTGTATTGGAGTATTTTTTACTTTTATACTGTTGTCCGGGTAACGCATAACAAGAACGCTTGAGCCGCCGCCGTCAAGATTTATTCCGTCATGGGAACCTAAAAAACGGAGTAATAATGCTGTTTCGTATTCTGTAGCGCCGGCGCTTCCATTTCTTCTGCCGTCAATTACCAATAGATATAGAAACCGTCCGTTAGCTGAAAGTCCTGCTGCGCTCCGCGGATGCCTAGTTGCTGAAACAGGCGTACTGGCGCTTTCACTGCTTAGTGTCCTTTGTGCCGGTGTTCCGCCTGTTAGTATCTGATGAAATCCGCCGGCGGCATTTTCTATATTTCCGGCAGTGCGTATTAAAGGCTGCCTTATAATTGCCGCTCTGCCTTCGCCTTTGTAAAAAACCAATGCATCATAATTGGGATTGGCAGGCGAGAATATTTCTCCGCCGGAAATGACAATACCAATATTTTTTATAGGTAAACCCTCTCTTGATGTAGAAATGTCAAAAGGGAGTGCGTTTATTCCTGCAATAAGATTATTATCGCGGACAAAGCTGGAAACTTTTGTGCTGTACGCATTATTGTTTATTACGATTTCTATTTCTGGTGCGGATAAATCTATTTGTAATGCCCAAAACTCAAGCCTTGGAGACGTGATTTTACCATGAAAGAAATTAATCCCGTTAGTGTGCGGCAGCCAAAACGGCTCTATATTCTCTATGGAGGCGAATGTATTTAATTGTTCAGGATTTGCAGGTACAGGGGAAACAGAAGCGCATGAAATAGATAATAAAACTATAAGAAGCATAAAAAATGCATACAGAGCAAATCTTGTATGCATTTTCCAGTGATTAATATTCACCTTTACCCTTACGGTTTCTCTTAAGCAATTTACGGGCATTGGCCTTTTTCTTTCGGTTAAGGATGGTGGAAGGTTTTTCATAATATTCCCGTTTTTTGAACTCGCGGATAATGCCTTCTTTTTCTACCATACGTTTAAAACGTTTTATGGCTTTTTCCAGCATTTCGCTGTCATCAACTGTAATATGCGCCAAAATAATCACCTCCTTTTTGCAAAGCGTTTCTAATTATAGATTCTACTGATTATCAGGTTTTTGTCAATAAGCGGCCGGTTTACAAAAGCGTCAGGATCGGCATATTCGCCGCTTACCCTTATTTCCCAATGCAGATGAGGTCCTGTGGAAAAACCTGTCGAGCCGGAAAGACCGATTAATGTACCTGTTTCTACAATTGTATTTTCCTGTGCAATAACGCTGTCCAAATGATAATACATTGAGTATACACCGGGTGCATGTTCAATAATTACCGAATAACCTGTAAGAATCCTCATTCGGGAAAGTACAACTCTGCCTCTGCCGCAGGCGAATACTTCCGTTCCTGTCGGTATTCCAAAATCTATTCCTGCATGAATCGAGGATGTCCTTCTGCCGTCAGAAAAAACATTAACACGGCGGAATCCAAAAGGACTTGTTCTTCTTGTAGATGTTACCGGAAGCGAAAACCTTCCTGCGTGATAAATCTGGCTGCCGGTTGCAGACCAAATAGCCCAGATTATTTCTGCTTCCCTTTCTCTTTCCGGATTTGGATCGGTTGCTAAACTGGTGACTGCCTGGCTAAGATGCAGAGTTTCTGTCCGGAACTCCCTGGGAGAAATTGTGATTGGTATTTCATAAACAGCGTTCCATTCATTAATCAATCTGATTACTGCGCTTCCTGGTGCGGCAGTGGCAGGTATTGCTGTTATGGCTGCCCTAAAACCCGGGTTTCTGCCTTCTGGCGGAACGCTGAAAAACCTGGCTTTGGCTGCCTGTCTGTCATTAATAATAACCTGAACTTCGATTTCGTTTGTATTTACGCCGATTGTTACAGGATCTCCAGGACGCGGAGATTCCGGAATTATTGTGTATTTTAAAGCCTGCGCAGAAATGATGTTTTTTCCGGCGCAAGTTGTAAAGGTTAGACAGATAAAGAAAAAAATTAATAAACGTTTTGCCATGTGTTTTCCTAATTGCATTTTTTCAAATCTAAAATAATTATTTGCGGCGTTTCATTTCCCTTGTAATAATCCCGGGTCATGTTAAAGACAATGTCTGCTTTGTCGTTAACTCCGAATTCTTTATTAATTACACGTTCTGCGTTCTGCCAGTAAAGCGCAGGCCATTTGTATTTTCCGGCATCAAGAGTCATTTTTACATGTTTAACGTCCGATTTTCCAATTATACTAATATCTTTAATTATAATATTTTTAGTTAAAAAAACAAGCGGATTATTTTCGCTGCCGTATGGTTCAAATCTTTCTATCATCTTTAGAATATCGGGCGAAAGATAATTATGCGGAAGTTCAGCATCAATCTGAATTGATTCTTCTTCCGGTTCTTTGGCAAATTCAATTGCCGCAGCTGCTTTTTTTAGTTTTTCTGTAAATTTATCCCAGTTTTCGAATGGCATGCTAAAGCCGCCTGCCGCCTGATGCCCTCCGGCATCTATAAATAAATCGCTGCATTGTTCAAAAAGGATATGAATATTAAAACCTCTTGCAGACCGGATTGATCCTGTGCACATACCGTCGTGTATGGAAATTGCTATAGAAGGAACATTAAACATCCGGCATGCGCGCTGTGCCATTAATCCTGTAATGCCTTTATTGATTTTTTCTCCGTGAACCATTATAAGTTTTTGTTCATATTCATTATAACTATCGTAAGCCATGGATTCTGCCATAATCCAGGTTTCATCTTCCAGCTCTTTTCTTTTTTCATTCATTGCAGCAAGTTCTGCGGCAAGCCTTTCTTTTTTTAATAAATCTTTTTCAAAAAACAGGGCTGCTGCAGTTTCTGAGTTTCCCATTCTGCGCGCTGCGTTTATGCTTGGGCACAGTTTCCATGAAATATCCTTTGTATCAAAATGTTTTCCTGCAAGGTCAGTTTTTTGAAGCAATTGCAAAAGCCCCTGCCTTGGTTTTTTTTCCAGGGATTCTAAACCCCTGCGGACAATGATTCTGTTTTCGTCCAATAGCGGCATAATGTCTGCAATGGTTCCCAATGCAGCAAGCTGAAGATCTTCGTTTTCTCTTTCTGTGTCTTCCAGTTTTTTTTCTTTGATCCGCGCATAAGAAATAAAAAGATTAACAAAGACATCAAGTTCGCTTAGTTCCTTATCTGAATACTTTGCAATTTTAGAAAGTTCTTTTATCCGCAAAAGACTTTTGTTTGCAGCCTGCGGAATTTCTTTGCCAATCTGCGGAGCAACATCCAGCATTCCAACTTCTACACTTTTGCCGAAAAGTTTTACAAATGTCTGGTTATGCAGCGGAGCATCCCAGCAGACGATTTGCTGTCCTTCCAGAAATGCAAGCAGACGCGTATCACTAATGGAAACCAAACCTGGTACAATTGTTTCTGTTAATGTATCGATGGTTTGCAGATTCCGCATTTTTGCTATTTCTATGACCCATGCATCATTTACAGGTCTTGTATTTAAAAGACATATTTGCTGTCCGTAAAGTTCGCTTCTTTGCGCAAAACGAAGTGCAGAAACAAGTTTAAATGCAACGCCGCATCCGGAAAGATCCCTGAACGGATAAGCGGAATTTTTAAGTTTTGGGTTGATGATAACCAATGCATCCGGCAGTTCATCCAGCGGTTCATGATGATCCGTTATAATTACATCGATAGAAAGCTCATTTGCCTTTTTTATTTCAGTAAACCGCGAGATGCCGCAGTCAACAGTAATTATCAATGTGCCGTCTTTTGCGGCAAAATCTTCGACTGCCTCCAGTGATAACCCGTAAGGTTCATCTCCTGTTGGAATGCGCCATGTAACATCCATATCAATACTTTCCAGGTATCCTGCCAAAAGCGCAGTTCCTGTAATACCGTCTACATCACTGTCACCGAAAACCATTATTTTTTCGCCTTCTTCTTTTGCCGCAAGGATTCGTTCTACTGCATCTTCCATTCCATCCAGAGCAAATGGATTGCGCAAAGAGGTAATATCATCTTCCAGAAAATAACGTATTGAATCGCCTTTTATATGACCGCGGCGGACAAGTATAGAGGCAGTTAACAGATCGCAATTATATTTTGCAGAGATTTCTTTAACCAGATCAGGAGAAATCTCTTTTTTATTCCATTTCATGTTGATTTATGGTAGCGGAAATATAGAGTTATTAATAGACTCTTTTTTACCACTCCCAGCTTTTTAGGCGTTTTCCGATTGCTTCGGTTAAAACATTTGTAATAATCGCTTTTAATTCTCCGTCGGATTTATTGTTCAAATTTATATCCGGCGGCTGTATTCCCAAAAAACCAGCCCATTGCCACAAAAAGCGGACCAGTATCTTATTGCACATTTCGTCATTTGCGCTTTCCAGCGTATCTAGTGTTTCATTTGCAAGATTCAGGGCTGTTTCCCAATCGCCGCCGCCGCCGTGAGACAATAAAATTGTTTCTGCCAAAGCGCCTGCCGCCATGGTTCGATCGTATAGTTCTCTTAAACCCGGCCGCCATGAATGAACATCAAAATCGCTTAGTTTAACATGCTGGAAACCATGTAACTGGGAATCCTTGGCTTTGCTGCGGTAAATCCACACCTGACCTGAATTATAAGAAGCACAGTGAGCGCGTAATTTGCTTTTTGCGCCGCCGAAAACTGTTGCCCTGATTAAACCTTCTTCGGCAGTGAGCAGGGTAATTTCGCTGTTGGATTCACCAGAAGGGCGCGACCTGAGAACCAAACCTGTATATACCGCCGTCCTGGACATTAAAGCGCCAGTGCGAAGACTTTGCTGTTGCGGCTTTGGTCGTAAATCTTGCGTTTTTGCTCAGGCAGGCTGTCTACAAGCGCTTCTTTAAAGCCCAAAGATTCAAACCAGTCCTGAGATTGGGTTGTTAATACAAAAACCCGCTTAAATCCGCTTTTTTTTGCCTTTTCAATAAGATAACCAACAATTTTCTTGCCCAGCCCATGATCGGTATAATTTGGGTCTGTGGCAACTGCCGCAATTTCGCCCTGATTCTCGCCCCAGTTGTGAAGCGCACCGCATGCCCGGATCGAACCATCAATCTCTAAAACCGAATAATCGTCCTTTTTTTCCTGAATTTGTTCGGGATTTCGCCTTATTAGGAGCCCTTTTTGCATTTGCGGTTCCATCAGCCTTAAAATATCAGGCAGATCCCTTGAATGGAAACAGCGGATCGAATCGTATTCATCAGTATAAATCATGGTTCCTACGCCCAAATTTGAGTATAACTCTTTTAAAACAGCGCCTTCTTCTCTTCCATCTATTATATGTACTCTGTGAATGCCTGCCTGGCTGGCTTTTAAGCCAAGTTTTAACTCCCGCTGGAATGGATTTGGGTCTGATTTTATCATTAATTCTGCTTCTTTTGGGGTTAACCTGGCAGCGTTCATTCTGTCTTTAGTTGTAATTATAAAGAGTTTTATTGCTCCAAGCGTTTTTGAGACCGCCAGGGCAATTTCATCGCTGGGTACATTATATGGCTTTCCCGATGGGCTCCAGCCAATACAGGGGAGGATTGGCACCATTCCTAAATTTAACACCCTTTTCAGCGAATCTGCGTAGATTTTATCTACAGTGCCGGTATGCTCTGTATCGATGCCGTTTATTACTCCAAGCCCTCTGGCTCTTACAAAATTGCCGATTATTGCATCGACCCTGCTGCCGGATAAAAAAGTCATAAACCGGCTTGCAACGTTAAAAGCTGCCATTTCTACATATGAAATTGCCTGAGACGATGTAACACGGATTGTATTATCCTGAGAAAGCGCAAAATTTGAATCGATGTCATGCTGTTTAAAAACAGCATCGATATTTTCTTTGACTCCCGGAACTATTATTACTTTAAAGCCGGTTTTTGCAAGCAGGGCCAGATCTTTTACAAGACCCGGAAAACCAGGATCTTCGGTGAC
The DNA here is from genome assembly GCA_009785215.1 of Treponema sp. Taxonomy (GTDB): domain Bacteria; phylum Spirochaetota; class Spirochaetia; order Treponematales; family Breznakiellaceae; genus WQXQ01. Next base: position 41,060 of record WQWU01000008.1, read on the forward strand.
GGGAAAATCAATTTTAAATACCATGGTAGAACCTTCGAACCGGCTTTGGTAATGAAAAACCTCGCGGATTAAATCTACCTGTGAAATGGAATTTTCATTCATAGAATTATTTTAATGTAAATTCAATCGTCTTGCCAGAGCGTTTTCACTAAAGCATTTTTTTTTATGTCCGATATTAAGAGTGGAATGGGAAAACTCTCTAGGAGCTTTAATTTAAAGTTTCTAGAGATGCTTTCTTTCCTGGTTTAATTATATACCCGTTGGGTTTTGTAATTATCCAGGTATCCTCACCCTTCCGGGAACGGGTGGGTCGAGGGTTCAGCAGTTTCGTATATATATCATATATTTGAAACTGCCGTGATTCCCGCAGGGAATCACATGGCACACACAGATACTAACGTGTTACGTAAGTATCAACGAACAAGGAATGAGTTTTCCATTGGTGAAAGTTTTACCCTGGTAAAATTCAAAAAACAAAACCGCAAAGCGGTTTTGTTAAGGTAAAAATCTGAAAGGATTTTTATCACGGCATGGAAGCCGCGGCGTATTATGGTCATAACAATTTGTTTTGACTCGCGCCGAAAAAGCCAAAGGAGTGAGTATATGATTATCAATCACAACTTAAGTGCAATGTTTGCCGACAGGTCCCTCAAAGTTACCCAGGTGTTCCTGGATAAAAACATGGAAAAATTGTCGAGCGGGCTGCGCATCAATCGCGCCGGTGATGATGCTTCTGGATTAGCTGTATCAGAAAAAATGCGATCGCAGATTCGTGGTTTGAATCAGGCATCTACAAATGCCCAGAATGGTATTTCGTTCATTCAGACTACAGAAGGTTATCTGCAGGAATCTCAGGACATCCTCCAGCGTCTCCGTGAATTAGCTGTGCAAGCCTCTAACGGTATTTATTCCGATGAGGACAGATTGTACATTCAGGTCGAAGTTTCTTCACTTGTTGCAGAAGTAGACCGAATTGCATCTCATGCACAATTCAACGGAATGAACCTGTTGACAGGCCGTTTTGGCCGTCCAGCTGGCGAAAATGTGGTTACCGCCTCTATGTGGCTCCATATTGGTGCAAACATGGATCAGCGGGTGCAGGTATTTATCGGCACAATGACAGCGAAGGGTCTTGGTATCCGCGAAGTCGGTGACGATACCTTTATATCACTGTCCTCTCCGGACAGTGCCAATCGTGCCATTGGAACCCTAGACAGAGCGTTAAAGGTCATCAACAAACAAAGAGCTGACCTTGGCGCCTACCAGAACCGCCTTGAACACACAGTACGCGGATTAGATGTTGGAGCAGAAAACATGCAAGCATCAGAATCCCGCATCCGTGATGCAAACATGGCAAACGAGACAGTCCGTTACACCACAAACATGATTCTTACACAGTCAGGCACAGCAATGTTGGCGCAGGCAAATCAAAGAGGTCAATCGGTTCTTTCGCTTCTGCAATAGTTTATTGCAGTATCCGGCCGCTAGTTTTAGCAGCCGGACGGCTCTCGGAAAGGCGCCTGACCGCTTACCGTTTTGGTAGGTGGTTGGGCTTCTTTTTTTATATAATATAATCCTAATGTAGTGCTAAGAGTATTACGGTAGCATTTTTCAAAAAATTGTAATATAATGCCCCATGTTTAAATATTTTACCAAAAAAATAGAACGGGTAAAACAGAAAACAAGAAGCTTTTCAGATGAATCAAGGCGGCTTGCCGAGGCAGGGAAAATCGGCAAGTTTGATGAAATTAATAGAATAATATATATTTCATTTTTAACAATAATCGTATTCATTTTATTTTCCGGCTGTTCCGGAACTAATGAGCTTCAGTCCGGCAGACAGCAGATGTTTTCTTCATATAAAGATACCCCTGGTATTACTGCAGAAGAAATAAAAGCAATTGAAGCTTTAAAAGAAGAATATGATTATTTTATATATGGGATGCCGCTAAGTACCGAAACATTCGAAGATAATAACGGCAATATCAGAGGGTTTTCCGCGCTTTATTGCGAGTGGCTTACAGAATTTTTCGGCATACCGTTTCTGCCGGTTTTATATGAGTGGCAGGATTTAATCGCGGGTTTAGCGTTGGGTGAAGTTTCTTTTTCCGGAGAACTAACAGCTACAGAAGAACGCTTGCAAATTTACTACATGACAAGCGCCATTGCCGCGCGGCCTGTAAGGCGTTTTCGGCTTGCCGATTCAAAACCTGTTGCAGAATTGATTCTGGAACGCCCGATACGCTGCGGTTTTATTACAGGCGCTGCTACAATCAGGGCGGTAACTGCGGAATTAGAACCTGGCACATATGAAGTTATTCAATTAGATGATTTTTATCTTGTTTATGATGCGCTGAAAAGCGGATTAATTGATTCATTTTATTACAGTGCGCCGGCAGAAACCAATTTTATTGAATACAGCGATATAATTGCCTATGATTTTTATCCGTTAATTTTTATGCCGGTTTCGCTGTCCACCCGTACCAGCAGCAAAGAACCAATAATTACTGTAGTAGAAAAAGTTTTAAGAAGCGGCGGCGCATTATTTTTTGCAGAATTGTACAATACCGGATACAATGAATATAAAAGATACAAGTTTTTTACACAGCTTTCAGAAGAGGAGCGCCGTTTCATTCAAACCAATCCGGTTGTATCTGCAGCTTTTGAATCAAGTAATTATCCTGTCAGCTTTTATGATATACGCGAAGAACAGTGGAAAGGCATAGTTTTTGATGTATTGCAGGAAGTAGAAGCGCTTACAGGACTTCGCTTTGAACGTATAAATGACGAGAATGCCAGCTTTTCTGATCTGTTAAAAATGCTGGAAAACGGCGAAGCTTCCATGCTTTCTGAACTTGTAAAAACAAGGGAACGGGAAGGCGTTTTTTTGTGGACGGATACTGCATTCATGGAACCAAATTTTTCTCTCATTTCCAAGGTAGATCATAAAAATAAAACTTTAAATGAAATTTTATATACAAGAGTCGGTTTGATTAAGGATTATGCGCACACGGCTTCTTTTAGAAAGTGGTTTCCAAATCATCTGTTTACAAAAGAGTACGAAAGTAATCTAGCTGCCTTTGATGCTTTAGACAGGGGTGAAATTGACATGGTTATGGCAAGCACTCATGATTTATTAATACTTACACACTACCTTGAGCGTCCTGGTTATAAAATCAATTTTTTATTTGACAATCCCTATAATTCAACTTTTGCGTTTAACAAAGATGAAATTATTCTGCATTCTATTTTAAATAAAGCGCTGCGTTCCATAAATGTAAAAGGCATTTCGGATCAATGGCTGCGCAGAACCTACGATTACCGCAGTAAATTGGCAGAGGAGCGGCTTCCTTTGCTTATTGGTTCATCTGTCTTGCTTCTGACAGTTCTTTCGCTGCTTCTTGTTATATTTGTAAGAAACCGCCGGGTAGGCAAGCGGCTGGAAAAGCTTGTTAAAGAACAAACATATGACCTTGAGCTTCAGACAGCAAGAGCAATGGCAGCTAATCAGACTAAATCAACATTTCTTGCGAACATGAGTCATGAGATACGTACACCAATGAACGCTATTTTAGGCGTTACAGAAATTCTGATACAGGACGAGAATCTTCCTGCAGAAACAGAAGAAGGGCTGGAAAAGATTCACAGCTCGTGCAATTTGCTTTTAGGTATAATTAACGACATATTGGATTTTTCAAAAATAGAAGCAGGTAAAATGGATATTATTCCGGCTTTATATAAAGTTGCAAGCCTTATAAATGATTCCATTCACTTAAATATGATGAGGATAGAAAGTAAACCTATCGAGTTTATTCTTGACATTGACGAAAATATTCCTGCCAGGCTGATAGGTGACGAGCTTCGTATCAAACAGATATTAAATAATTTACTTTCTAATGCTTTTAAATATACTGATGCCGGACAGGTTAAACTTTTAATCACTTCCGAATCCCAGCCTGATAATAAAGGTATAGTGCTTGTGATAAGCATTCAGGATACCGGTTATGGCATGACAAAAAAACAACTGGATGAATTGTTCGACGAATATTCGCGTTTCAGCCAAAAAAAAGGAAGAACTATAGAAGGTACTGGATTAGGTCTTTCGATAGTACAAAGTTTGATTTGTCTTATGAATGGTGAAATTCATGTAGAAAGCGAACTTAATAAAGGTTCGTTGTTCAGAGTGCGGCTGCCGCAGGGAGTAGTAGACTCCGAAGTTCTGGGCAGGGAAATAGTAATAAATCTTCAGCAGTTCCGCATGAATTATATGACATTAAAGAAAAGAGATAAGATAGTACGGAACCCAATGCCATACGGAAGTGTTTTGGTTGTTGATGACGTAGAAACAAATCTGTATGTTGCCGCAGGTCTTATGAAATTTTATAAATTACAGGTTGATACCGCCATGAGCGGAAGGGAAGCTATAGATAAAGTTAAAAACGGCAAGGTGTACGATGTAATTTTTATGGATCATATGATGCCGGAAATGGATGGAATAGAAACGGCAAAAATTATTCGTGAACTGGAATCCGAACAAAAAATTGCCAAAGTATTAGGGTTCGATAGAATCCCAATTGTTGCATTAACTGCAAATGCAGTTGTAGGACAGGCGGATGTATTTTTACAAAACGGATTTGATGATTTTATTTCCAAACCGATTGATATTCGTCAGTTAAACTTTATTTTAAATAAATATATCCGCGATAAACAGCCGCCGGAGATAATCGAAGCCGCAAACGGTTATCTGGATTCCAAAGAAACGGAAACAGGAACAAATTCATTATTAATTGAATCGTTTATCAGGGATGCCCGCAAAACTGTTATTTTACTGGATGAATTAATTAAAAAAGAAAGATGGTTTGAAAACGGAGAAAATCTGCACAAATTCACAGTTACCATTCATGGTATAAAAAGTTCTCTTTGGAATATTGGAGAAAAGGTTCTTTCCGAATCAGCGGGGGAAATGGAGCATGCTGCCAGAAATATCAACTTTTTATCGGAATATATACCAAAATTTACGGCTGGATTAAATGATTTGTTGCAAAAACTGGAAGAAGAACGCCAAATTAATACCAATAGTTTAGACGAAGATGATGCAGATATGTATAATAAACTACAGAACATTGTAGAAATGTGCAATGAATATGATAGAAAGGGTGTTTTGGATTGTATCGCAGAAATTGATAAATGTACGAATGGAACAAGGGCAGTTCTGGATGTTGTAAAAGAATATGTTTTGCACAGTGAATTTGAAAATGCCGAAAGAACAGCGGCAGAATATCTTAATAAAATTGTAAAGTAATGGGAGATTTGCATGTTTTTCAAAAATAAAAGCTGGAGTTTTTTTCTTTCTATATTATGTATGATAGCTTTGTTTATTTCCTGTGAAGAGTCTATTAATACACAATCAGCTGTATTTTCATCTTATATTGATATACCTGGTATTACAGAAGAAGAAATAACGGCTATTAAAATCCTAAAGGACGAATACGATAGTTTTGTATACAGCGTACTGCCGTCTACTGTAGCTTTTCCTGACAGCAATGGTGAGATAAAAGGTTTTTCTGCATTGTTTTGCGAATGGCTGACTATTTTATTTGACATTCCGTTTGTACCGGAATATGTTGAGTGGGATGAGTTTCTCCCCAAACTTGCAAATTTTGAAGTTGATTTTACCGGTGCAATAACAACAACAGAAGAACGTAAGAAAACTTTTTTTATGACAACTCCCATTGCTATGCAGATGCTTATGTCTTACAGGATTATAGATAGTGAGCCGATTGAAAACATAATGGAAAGGCGGCTTCCGCGGTATGCATTTATAGAAGGAACCGTAATGGTTAACGATGTTATTACCGCGCTTGGAGGTGTTTTTTTTGAAACCATAATGGTAAAAAATACTGATGAAGCATATATGTTTCTTAAAAACGGCAGAGCTGATGCTTTCCTGAATTCAGATACTGTTCAGGTATCTTTTGATAAATTCGAAGATATTACCGTTAAAGAATTTTTCCCGTTAATATACAATCCTGTTTCACTTGCAACGCAAAACCCCAGGTTAAATCCAATTATTTCTGTTGTTCAAAAAGCCCTTGATAACGGAGCGCTTAGTTATCTGACCATACTTTATAATCAGGGGTTTAAGGAATACCAGAGAAATAAGCTGCGTAATCAGTTTACAGAAGAAGAGCTAGAATATATCAGAGCTAATCCTGTTATACCTGTTGCTGCAATTTACAGTAATTATCCTGTAAGTTTTTTTAATACTCGCGAAAATGAATGGCAGGGAATTTTCTTTGACTTGCTGGAAGAGATCGGGTTAATTACCAATTTAACTTTTGAGCTTAAAAATAATGAACGCACAGAGTGGTCAGCCATTCAGGAGATGTTAAGGAATAAAGAAGTTTATTTTGTTTCAGATATGATCTGGACACTGGCGCGCGAAGAACATTTTATGTGGTCAAATATATCGATTCAGAATGATTATTATGCGCTTATATCAAGGCTGGATTATCCAAATGTTAATACAAACGAAATTCTGCATGCAAAAGTAGGGCTTACAAGGGGTACTGCTTATACTGCCATGTTCAAACAATGGTTTCCCGGGCATGAAAATACAATCGAATATGACGGCATAGAAGAAACATTTAATGCCATGCGTGAGGGCAAAGTTGATATGGTTATGACAACAGAAAGAAGGCTTATGTTTCTTACGCATTATCAGGAGCTCTCCGGATACAAGGTAAACTATGTGTTTAATCAGGTGATTAGTACCAGATTTGGCTTTAATAAAGAAAAGGATATTTTACGTTCCATTATAGATAAAGCGCTCAATGCAATTGATACAGATGGAATTTCGAATCAATGGATGCGCAAAACTTTTGATTACCGCGCAAAAGTTGCAGAAGCGCAGCGTCCGTTATTATTCGGATCATCCGCTCTTCTTCTTTGCGTTATATCTTTGCTTATTGTTTTATTTTTAAGAAGCCGCCGTGCCGGTAAAAACCTTGAATTTCTTGTAGAAGAGAAAACACGTGACCTGGCGGATAGTTATAAATTTGCGCAAAAGGCGCGCGAAGAAGCAGAGCAGGCAAACCGCGCTAAATCATCATTCCTTGCCAACATGAGCCATGAAATACGCACGCCAATGAACAGCATTGTAGGATTTTCTGAATTGGCGCTTACCGATGATTTAGCGGAAAAAACCAAAGGTTATCTTTCCAATATTCTTGAAAACTCAAAGTGGCTTCTGCATATAATTAACGATATTCTGGATATATCCAAAATTGAATCCGGCAAACTGGAATTGGAAAAGGTTCCCTTTAGTCTCCCTGATATATTCACAGCTTGCCGCACAATGATTTTGCCAAAGACAAATAATAAAGGACTTACACTCCATTTTTATGCCGAGCCGTCTGTCGGAAAAATTCCGTTAGGTGATCCAATAAGGCTGCGCCAGATACTTACTAATCTTCTGTCCAATGCAGAAAAATTCACTAGTTCCGGCATTATAAAAGTTCAAGCCGTTGTAAAAGAAATTGGCGAAAAAACAGTTACCATGTATTTTGAGGTTAAAGATTCCGGAATTGGTATGACTCCTGAACAAATTAAAAGGATATTTAATCCGTTTGAGCAGGCCGAATCCGGTACAACACGCAAGTACGGAGGTACGGGGCTTGGGCTTGCCATCACTAACCATCTCATAGAAATGATGGGCGGTAAACTGATGGTAGAAAGCACACCCGGAGTAGGAAGCAAATTCAGTTTTGAAATAATTTTTGATATTGTTAATGCTGAAATTGCCAGTATACCGGAATCAAGAATAATAAGCGGAGAGATTAACAAACCAACTTTTGAGGGTGAAATATTATTATGCGAAGACAATGCCATGAATCAGCAGGTTATGTCTGAACATCTTTCCAGGGTTGGAATAAAAACTATAGTAGCAGAAAACGGCAAAGTTGGGTTAGATGCAGTGCGCAGCCGCATGACAGACGGAAAGAAGCAGTTCGATCTTATATTTATGGATATGCATATGCCTGTAATGGACGGTATTGAAGCAGCAGAAAAAATTCTTGAGTTAAAAACTAGTATTCCAATAGTGGCGTTAACAGCGAATGTCATGACGCAGGATCGCGAATTGTACAAAAAAATAGGTATGGTTGATTATCTTGGCAAACCTTTTACAACTCAAGAACTGTGGCTGTGTTTAATGAGGTTCTTAAAACCTATAGAATGGAAAACAGAAGATATTACGCAGCAAATACAGGCAGAAAATGAACTGCGCCGCGGTTTAATAAAGAACTTTATAAACAGCAACCGGAATAAGATTAACGAGATATGGGATGCTATAAATGCAGATGATTTAAAACTGGCGCACAGGCTGGCTCATACATTAAGAGGTAACGCAGGGCAGCTGAAAAAAACATCGCTGCAGAAAGCTGCAGAAGATATTGAGAACAATTTAAAAACAAGCGTAAAAGATGTTACTCATGAACAGATGGCTGTTTTGGAAAAAGAACTGAATGAATCTCTTGCAGAATTTGAACAGATTGCCGGCGATGGATCTTTTAAAACACCAGCTGAAGAACCGCTGGATATTGAAGCGGCAAAAGCGCTGTTTAATGAATTGGAACCGCTGTTAAATGACAGTAATACTGAATGCCTTAAATATATCAATAGGCTTCGTTCTGTTCCGGGCTGCGAAGAACTTGTTCAGCAGATAGAAAGTTTTAAATTCAAGCCGGCAATGGAAACCCTTGCTGAGTTAAAGAAAAAAATAATAGGTTAATAATCATGGAAAAAAAGAACAATATATTAATCGTTGATGACGATGTTGCAAACTTGATGGAATTGAACAGCATACTGCAAGCAGATTATAAAGTGTATGCAGTCAATGACGGAGTATCAGCGCTGGAAAAAGCAAACGAATCTTTGCCGGATCTTATATTGCTGGATGTTATTATGCCCGGCATGAGCGGATTCGAAGTTATTGTTGAATTAAAAAAAGCAGAAAATACAAAGTCTATACCTGTCATTTTTATAACTTCACTTAGTGAAGAAGGCAATGAAAGCGAAGGGCTGGCAATGGGCGCTATCGATTATATACGTAAACCTTTTAATGCAGAAGTTGTTAAACTAAGAGTTAGTCAGCAGATTAAAATTGTTAATTTACAGCGCGATTTGGAAAATGCAGCAAGTGCCGCCGAGGCAGCTGCCAGTATTGCAGAGGAAGCAGCCAGCGCAGCAGAAGCGGCAAATAAATCAAAATCAACTTTTCTTGCGAATATGAGCCACGAGATACGAACGCCTATGAATGCAATCATGGGAGTAACAGATATATTAATGCAATTAGACAGGCTGCCCGGCGAAATAGAGGACGGGCTGGAAATGATTTATGCTTCCAGCGAAATGCTTTTAGGCATCATTAACGACATTTTGGATTTTTCAAAAATTGAAGCAGGTAAACTGGATATTATCCCGGCTCAGTATCAGGTTGCAAGCATGATAAATGATGCAGTGCACTTAAATATGATGCGGATTGGAAACAGGCCAATCAAATTTGAACTGGAAATAGATGAAACTATTCCGGCGGATCTTATTGGTGATGAACTTCGCATTAAACAAATTTTAAACAATGTGCTTTCTAATGCTTTTAAGTATACAGATGCAGGCAAAGTAACAATGTCAATTTCTGCTGAAACAGCAAGAGCCAGCAAAAATGTTTCTCTTGTAATTTGCGTACAGGATACAGGTCTTGGCATGACCCAGGAGCAGCTGGAACGGCTGTTCGAAGAATATTCGCGTTTCAATGAAAATGGCAAACGCAATATAGAAGGTACAGGACTAGGTTTTTCGATTATGCAGCGATTGGTAAATCTCATGAGCGGCTCAATTAATGTTGAAAGCGAACCGGGCAAAGGTACAATAGTTACAATCCGGCTGCCTCAGGAGAATGCCGATAATGGAATACTGGGTGCAGAAATAGTTGATAATCTCCGGCGTTTCCAAAAAAATAATATAACACACAGAAGAAAAATAAAATTTAAACGCGAACCTATGCCGTACGGGAGAATTCTGGTTGTTGATGATACAGAAACGAACTTGTTTGTTGCTGTAAGGCTTATGAGATTATATAAACTTAAAATTGAAACAGCCATAAACGGGCGGGAAGCTGTTGATAAGATAAAAGACGGAAATGTATACGATGTTATCTTTATGGATCACATGATGCCGGAAATGGACGGTATGGAAGCAACAAAAAGAATACGTGATTTTGGGTATACAAATTCGATTGTAGCGCTAACGGCAAACGCTGTAGCCGGACAGGCAGATGTATTTTTAAAAAATGGCTTTGATGCATTTATTTCTAAACCGCTGGATATTCAGCAGTTAGATGTTATGCTGAATAAACTGATACGCGACAAACAAACACCAGAGGTTATAGAAGCAGCGCGAAGGAATCAGGCATTAGGACAGGATTCCGGCAGTGATAATAATCAGCATTATACCGATCCCTTATTACTGGAATCATTTATTAGGGATGCCCAGAAAGCTGTAATTCTGCTTGATGAATTGTTTAAGAATACCGCTTATAAAAATAGTGATGGTTTACAGAAGTATATTACCTGTGTTCACGGCATGGCAAGCTCTCTTATGGCTGTTAATGAATCTGAATTATCAGCTGCGGCGCGGAAACTGGAACATTCAGGGCGTGAGCAGGACTTTGGCTTTATAGAACAAGCAACATGCAGTTTTATTGATAATTTAAAACAGCTTCTGGAAAAACTAAAACCTGTAAATAATGGTACAATTACAGATAAAGATAATGACAATTTGGGTGATGTGTTACTTGCATTAAAAGACAAATTAGCGGATTATGACAGAAAGGGTGCATTGGATATTCTTGCAGGTATAAAAAATTGTTCCATGGAAACAAGCAGAGTATTAGCTGCAATTAAGGAACATGTCATTCACAGCGAGTATGAAGAAGCCGAAAAAGCTGCAGTGGGGTATTTAGAGAGCATTTCTACTAGAGGTTAAAATGAAGGAAGCAAAAAACAGGCTTGCCGCGCGTTTTAGAAATATCAATATGCTTTTTGTTGTATATATTCTAATAACGATAATTGCGGTTAGTACTGTTATGATTTCGAACCTGGCAGACAGTGCATCAAAAAGCAGTGTCCATTCCTATACGATGGAAACAGCACATATTTTATCGTCATATTTAAATAGAGAAATAACACTTGTGCGGCAGGCGGCGGAAACCAGAGAAATAATTGAGTGGTTTGCCGATGAAGATAATCTGCAGAAAAAATATGCTGCTTTTCATAGAATGATGCACTTTGCAGATATGCTGCAAATTGGCGGTGTTTATTTTGTTATATCAGACTCACTGGACGAATACTCAATTGACAGCGGTGCCTCCTTTGAAAAATTTGCACCCTTTGATGTTTTAAACAAAGACAGTTTATATGACCAATGGTTTTTTGAAGCATTAAATTCCAACTTTGATTTTACATTAAACCTGGATGTAGATAAGGTTACAGACACCCGCAGGATTTGGATCAATTACAAAGTAATGGATAATGGAAAACCTTTGGGGATTCTTTGTTCGGCGCTTCAGTTTGATGTTGTATTTACAGAACTTTTCAGCTTATACGATAGTGAAAGCGTAATAGGTTATATTGTAGATGAAAATGGATTTATCCAGATAAGCAGTTATGTGCCGGAACCTGATTTAATGCAGACCGATTATACCATATACGATATTGATGAAGAACGTCATATTTTGGATGTTCTTCCGGATACTTCTTTTGTTTATGCAATAAATGCGCTCTTGGAAAATCAGACAATCCATTACAGCCCGCGTGTTGAAACAAATATTGTAAAAATAAACAGGCGCTTTGACAATCTGTTCACGCTGTCCGGCAGAGATTATCAGTATATGTCCATCGCGCCAATTCCAAATACAAACTGGTATACTGTTACTTTTTTTAGTCCAAATACGCTTTTTGATATAACAAGTATTCTAATACCTATAATTATTGTTGTGTTTGCTTTTATTATTTATGTATTATTAAGTTCGTTATTAATTCAGCGATTGGTTTTTAGGCCGCTCTACTTATTTACCAAAAGCGTGTCGGAAGCTGTTCACGGTAATTTGGATATTTACGGCATTTCCCGTGTTGATGAAATTGGCGAATTGGCGCGGACTGCAAAAGAAACCTGGAGCCGGCTTAATGAAAACACTGCAGCTCTTAAGCACCGCGACTATCTTCTGGAAACTGTTAATCAAACTGCAAATATTCTTCTTAGTTCAGAGTTTGAACAATTTACGAACAGTCTGCATCATTGTATGGGTTTGATCGCATCTGCTATTGATGTTGAGCGCGTACGCATATGGAAAAATCATGAAGCTGATAACCGCTTGTACTGCACTCAGTTATATGAATGGTCGGAAGGCGCGGAACCTCAGCAGGGTAACAAATTTACAATAAGTATTTCTTATGATAAAAATATTCCAGGATGGGAACAAATACTTTCCCGCGGCGATTGCATAAATAATATAGTAAGCAGAATGTCAGAAGAAGAGCAGCTTCAGTTATCCTCGCAGGGAGTGCTTTCTCTTTTGGTAGTACCTGTGTTTTTAAATGAACAGTTTTGGGGTTTTGTCGGCTACGATAGCTGCAATAAAGAGCGCCTGTTTACAGAAAGCGAAGAAGCAATTATGCGCTCGACAAGTATTCTGCTTTCCAATGCTTTGATTCGCCATGATATTACCCAAAATCTGCGCGATACTGCCGCGAAACTGGAAATTGCACGTAACGATGCCGAAACTGCCAGCCGCTCAAAATCTGTTTTTCTGGCAAATATGAGCCACGAGATACGCACGCCGATGAATGCAATTCTTGGCGTTACAGAAATATTAATAGAATATGAAACGCTTCCTTTGGAAATAGAAGAAGGTTTAGACAAAATTTATTCTTCGTGTGATATGCTGCTCGGCATTATTAATGATATATTGGATTTCTCTAAAATTGAAGCTGGCAAACTGGATATAATACCTGCTCAGTATAAAATAGCCAGCTTATTAAATGATTCTGCGCAGCTGAATGTGATGCGGATAAACGGAAAACCGATAGAGTTCGAGCTTCATATTGATGAAAATTTGCCGGCAAAACTTATTGGAGACGAGATACGAATAAAACAAATTTTAAATAATCTGCTTTCCAATGCTTTTAAATATACAGAAACCGGAAAAGTTATTCTTTCTGCTGAATGCAAACGCGGTCAGGAAGAAAATGGGATAATTCTTGAATTAAAAGTTAAAGATACAGGTCATGGTATGACAGAAGAACAGCTTGGTAAATTGTTCGATGAATATTCCCGTTTTAACGATGAAAAATACCGGGCTGTTGAAGGTACTGGACTGGGGCTTGCCATTACTCAGCGATTAACAAATCTTATGAATGGCGAAATAAATGTGGAAAGCGAATACGGTGTTGGTTCATTATTTACCGTAAACTTACCGCAGGAAAAAGTAGATGATGAAGTATTAGGTAAAGAATTAACAGAGAATCTAAGGCAATTCCGCATGAATTATATGGTGCAAAGGAAAAGAAGTAAAGTTATCCGTGATCCTATGCCATACGGCAGTGTTCTGATTGTCGATGATGTAGAAACGAATCTGTATGTTGCTGCCGGTCTTATGAAACTTTACAGGCTGCAGATTGATACTGTCATGAGCGGGCAGGAGGCAATAGAACGGGTAAGAAGCGGAAAAACGTACGATGTTATATTTATGGATCATATGATGCCCGAGATGGACGGGATAGAAGCAGCTAAAAAAATACGCGAGTGTGAATCTGCAGAATCAGTGTCTGCAAAAATTCCTATTGTAGCGCTTACAGCCAATGCTGTTGCAGGACAGGCAGACATCTTCATGCAGAACGGGTTTGATGATTTTATTTCCAAACCAATAGATATTCGCCAGTTAAATTCTGTTTTAAATAAATATGTACGCGATAAACAGCCGCAGGAAGTAATTGATGAAGCCCGTAATAGAAATTATATAAACAGCAGTAATGGGAATGGAACGCACAATTATGATTTAAAAATAGATCCTATGCTCATTGAATCATTTATTAGGGATGCACGCAAAGCTGTATCTGTATTGGAAGATTTTAAAAATTCAGCCAGCCTTGATACCGGTATTGATTTACAAAAGTTTACTGTTACAGTTCATGGCATGAAAAGCTCTCTTTGGAATATCGGCGAAACCATGCTTTCCGAACTGGCACACAAATTGGAAGATGCTGCCAGAAATAAAAATACCGGCTTTATTGCAGAATCAGCAAATAATTTTTCGGCTGAGTTAAGTGTTTTGTTGAAGAAATATGAAAAAAAATACGGTGAACTCACTGCCGGCGGTATAACAGATGAAAATGAAGATATCAATGATATAATAAATAAACTGCAGGTTATTGAAGAAATGTGCGGCGATTACAACAGAAAAGGCGTTTTAGACTTCATAACCGGTATAAATAAATGTTCAACAAAGACAAAAGCAGTAATGGACGAGATAAAAGAATTTGTTATACACAGCGAGTTTGATAAAGCCGTGGATTCTGCCGCGTCTTACAAAAAAGAAATATCTGCGAATTAATTTTTAGCCAAGAAGGGGAATCGCCTTTCAGCCTTCGACATCGTGTCTCAGGCTTACAGGCCGGGGTTTAGCCCTGCCGGCGCCATCCATGGCGCCTTTTCCTTACGGCGGGCTAAACCCTTCGATTCCCCAATAATTGGTCAATGTTACTTATATAATTATCTGA
>WQWU01000009.1 GCA_009785215.1 Treponema sp.
AAAGCTATTCTGGAACGAATGGATTTGGTAAACAATGGTCTTAGTCAGGTGGCTTTTAATCAAACTGCAGATCAAAAAACTTTTCTTCGCATAGATGTAAGTGATCGGCAATTACCTGAGGTTCGGGAATTTATACAAGGCATTAAACAGGTTTTAAGCCATGCCTGGAGTGAAGACAGTGAAAATGCCGAAGAGCGATTTGCCGCGCTTCGCAAGCTAGTAGAACGCCTTTCAAGTCAGGATCCGGAGCAAAAACGCTGGCGTGAGTCTGTGCTTGATGTTCGCCAACATGTTGAATTTATCGGACGTGAAATTGATGAAAGCGGTGTCGAAGTTGAAATTTACCGCAGCGGAGCAGGTAAATCCGGCGGACAGCGCCAAAAACTTGCCACAACTTGTTTGGCTGCAGCATTGCGTTATCAGCTTGGCGGAAACGATCATGGCGTTCCCATGTATGCTCCAGTTGTTCTTGATGAAGCATTTGACAAAGCAGATAATGAGTTCACTGCGCTTGCAATGAATATTTTTAACAACTTTGGTTTTCAGATGATCGTTGCAACACCCCTTAGATCTGTGATGACACTTGAGCCGTTCATTGGAGGCGCCTGCTTTGTCGATATTAAGGATCGATTTACATCTAGTGTTTTACTTATTGAATATGACAACGAACATCAGCGTCTTAATCTCCCGGCAGGCTCGCAAGGAAGTTAATAATGAAACATCCAGACGATGTTCGAGAAATTTTAAAGCGTAAATTTCAAAACAACCGCAAAGAATGGCTAAAGGCGCTTATACCTGGCAATGCAGAGGTTTCATGGCCGCTGGAAATAAACTTGAGTGTTCCAAAAGAGCAAGATGTTTTGAGGCAGCCAGATGCGGTGCGAGCTTGGATTTCTATGTGGAGAAAGAGGCAGGGTAATGGATCTCTGATTTGGACAGAGCGTCGTTGGCGTTCGCTTGGAACACAAAGTGTTCCGCATAAGCTGATATTGAAAAGCCCAAATGATATTGTCTCATGGATTGGCGAAACGGCAAGATGGTTACGCGTTGTCGAACGATATAAATTGTTAGTTCAACGTTGGTCTACATTGCTTGATGTAACGCTAAGGTACTTTAATGTTTTAGCTGATTATGATGATGCAGATTTTTTACGTCTTTGTGATATGTTATCCTGGATAGAAAAAAATCCCAATTCTAATCTTTACATTCGGCAAATATCGGTCGCTGGTATCGACAGTAAATGGCTGGAATCGCGTAAAAGTATTGTCTGCGATCTGGTTACGGCGATTCTGGGAGATCAATCAGGAGAACTGGATTTTTATAAACGCTGCGGCTTGAAACCGTTACCGCAATTAATTCGTATACGTATTTTAGATCCTTGTTTAAGAAAACATTTTGGCGGACTTGGAGATATATCCGCACCTTTGGAAGAAGCAGCTGCTCTTGATATAACACCTGTAAATGTATTCATTATTGAAAATATTCAAACCGGACTTGCCTTTGAAGCTTTGGCAAACACTGTCGTGATCATGGGATTGGGATATGGTGTTGATGTTTTGGGAAAGATCCACTGGCTAAAAAACGCGCGATGTTTTTATTGGGGAGACATAGATACTCACGGTTTTGCAATTTTAAATCGCGGCAGAACATACCTGCCCAATTTGGAGTCAGTGCTCATGGACGAAACAACACTCTTGAATCATCGGGAGTTATGGGTAGAGGAAACAACACAGCTTGCCTCGGCAGAGCTGTCGATGCTCACCGATGCAGAGCAAAAAGTTTTTCAATCACTTAAGAGCAATGTCTGGGGGCAGAAAGTGCGTTTGGAGCAAGAACGAATTTGCTGGGATGCGGCAGTAATTGCATTTCAGGAAAATCTGTTTTAATTTATGGTTTTAATACATGATGAGATTCTCTACACACAGTGTAGAGAATTGAACTGGTCGCATATTCAGCAGGTTTTATCTGTTTAATTCTTAAACATCAAACTCAGGGCAGCTCCTATTCGATTCTCTTAGCCTTTGTCGCCATTTATAAACATCTCCGGTTTTTCCTTCCCAGTAATCCTTAAAATTTCCGGTTAGCAAATCAAAACCTTTTAATTTTCCTGATTGTTCCATAAAAGAACAATGATAATAGACTCCATCAACATTGGAATATGCTGAAAAGCAGGAAGCCTCGCAGGGTTCCACCATTTGTTGAAGAATGTTCAGAAGTTCTTTTTTAATAAATTTTTCGTTCGCCATTTTTGAGATAACATAAAAAAACTTGTTTGCCTGACAGGAGTCAAATCCCAGTCCAATATTTTTTGCAAAAGCAGTTTTTATTAGATTTTCAAATTTCTCACCTGATAGTTTTGTGAAGCCAGTTTTTGCACGTCCGCATTGCTTTAATCCAAGAAGCACAATTGCATTAACATAATTAAATCTGTTGTCTGAATTTAAAAGCTCGATAAGTTTAAGAGCTTCACCATAGGTTTCCTCTGCAATCATGAAATGGATATTGATTTGAGCAAGTTTGCTATTATTTTCGTTTTTCAAGTATGTTAATTTTTGCACGGTGTCAGTTAGAACATCGAAAGAGCCGTGATAGGACACGGCACATCCGCCAAACTTGGATGCAATCATTTTGGCATTATAATCGTCAAGCTGTGCCACAGTGCCGTTTGGAACGATATGGTTCTCTCGCAAGTAATCACACATCGCCCACAGGTCGGGATTTTCTGATGCTGTTGAGCCCAAACCAAAGGCTACTTGTGCAAGTTGGGAATTGTAATTGATTTTTTTTATTACTGTTTTAAATGCCTCCAAGGACATGTTCTTTCCATTCGGTGTATTGCTTTTATAACAATATTGGCAGTGTTTTCCGTCAACACCATGACATATGTCAGTTATCTCTATGTCTAAAATCTCAGGACCAAATAGACTCATTTCTGGGTCTTTAATCGTTTCTTTCGTTTTTCCCCAACGAGCGAACATACCATCAGAAAATCTGAAATCATAGTTGTAATTATCAGATCTGAATATTTTCCATAGTTCACCTTGTTTGTCTTTTTTTAGGTATATTTTAAAATCGGATGATTGCTTAAAGGTTTTAATTTACATGACCGCCTTAATTAGCTTTTTCATCCTCGTTTTCATATTCATCCCACTCTCCATGCCAGTCACTTTCATCAAACTCAATGTGTTCTTTTCTTACTCCAAGTTTATTATGTATATAGGCAATCAGATTAAAGTTATCCATTATTGTAAAACCCTCTATTGTTTCTTCGGTTTCAGTGATTTCCCAATAGCCATCATCGGCATATGCCATTCCGCATGTAACATGGTTTTTAATTTCATCAATTTGTGATTGCGACAAATAATGTTTCTTGATTACAAAGGAACTTGAACTGCTGTTTGATACAAAGCCACATCTAATTTTCATATTTATTACTTTCCTTACAATTTTATTAGGTAATCCTATATTACCCATTTAATATCCATAGTCTCATTTTCAACAAAAGCAATTTCCTTACTTTCTCTCTCAATTACACATCCGCAAACTTCACCCTCATAACCTCTTATAGTTAAACCGTTATCTTTCAATAATCCAACTATTTTTATTATTGTTTCTTTCTCGTTATTCATAGTTTTTACCTACTCATTATTTTAATCAATTTCCATATCTTGTGATCGGTCAATAAGGGTATATATTATATTCTAAAAACATGATAATCAATTTTTGCCATTGTAGGTTGACCTCAGCCCAGCTTTTTATAAATTGCCGGAAAGCTGAAAGTTGTTAATTTCTTATACCACAATGACTTACAATGCTTCTATTCTGGAGCTAAGGGGAATTGAACCCCTGGCCTCTTGAATGCCATTCAAGCGCTCTAGCCAACTGAGCTACAGCCCCGTAAGTTTCTTTACTCTACAAAATTAGCAGGTTTATGTCAACCTGCGGTTTTATTTCCTGCTCATCTGCCTTCTTATGTCATACAACAGAATTCCTGCTGCAACAGAAACATTTAACGAATCAATTCTTCCGGACGAAGGTATTCCTACAAAGCCGTCGCACTTTTCGTAAATTAGACGCGAAATACCGCTTCCTTCGCTTCCCAGGACAAGCGCTGTTCTGCCTTTTAAATCTTTTTTATAAACAGGTTCGCCATCCATATCTGCTCCATAAATCCAAAAATCTGCATCCTTAAGATTTTCCATAGCGCGGACAAGATTGGGAGTCTCTGCCTGAGGAACCCAGGAAACAGCGCCTGCCGATGTTTGTGAAATTACTGCAGCATGTTTAGCGCTGCGGCGGCTGCGGCTGATTACCAAATCTACAGCAAACTGATCGCAGCTGCGGAGAATAGCGCCGTAATTGTGCGGGTCTGTAATTTCATCAAGAATTAAAACAAGTACATTTTTTTTATCACCCAATTCTTCAATAAAGTTTTCAAGACTGATATCTGCGCTGTTGCCGCCGCCTGCGCCGCCGCCGCCGTAAATGTGATCTGAAACAAACATGGCTATTCCGCGGTTATCGGGAGCGAGATTTTCTAAATCGAATACGCCTGTTCGTTCAATCCGGATCTTGTTGTTAATTGCAAGTGAAACAATTTCTTTTGCGCGCGGCCCTGCTTTTGCAACAAGTAAAGGCCCGCAAGATAAGCCGCTGGCTTTACTCGATTTAATCATTTCTTCAATTGCATGAAATCCCGTTAAATACGCCATATGAACCATCCAAATAATTTAATTAAACATATCTTGCTGTATATTTTCTCACAAAATCACAAGGACGATAAGTCATCTTTGCCTGGCGTAAACCTTCATTGCCCAAATCCTGTTCACGGTTTATAAGTGAGAAAAAATTAGGCAATGACGCGGCAAACGATTTGTTTACAAATTGATATATACCCCTGTATTCATCAATTGCTTTTTCAAAATGAACGGCAAACATCTTTCCTCTTGAAAGGCTTTCTCCAAGGCAATACGCGGCAGGTTTACCATCAATATAAAAAACTGAGCCTCTCAAAGTTAGAGTATCAAAAAGCTCCAATGCTTCTTTTGCAGCTTTATAATCACCGTCATCACCTCCGTTTCTGGCGGAAGAATCAATACGCCATTGCTCTAAAATCTTTAAAGCATCCGGAATCAGATTGGAAGTCATAACCATTTGTTCATGATTGGGATAAGTATTTAAAAAATTATTTACATGATTTTTCTTTTTATGGAATTTTTTTCCGGCTAATTCCGCCAAATCCCGCCTATTATAAAGATAATCAAAATTATTTCTGTCTTCCGATACTTCTACGCCGTCTTTTTTTAATTCTTCTAAAATATTTTTTTCCTGGCATTCTTTTAGAATTGTTTCAGAAATATTTTTCCAGTAATTATGGGTTTTAAATAATTCTTTTATTAAACCGGTATCCGGCGCACAGCAGGGAGTCATAAAAAAAGTTTTTTCTCCATCCTGATCTGGCTGCACTCCGGAAATAATAAAACCGCCGTTTTCTCCTTCGCGGGAAATCTGATAATTGTATTTTTTGCGGAACAGATAAAGCCCGGAAAAAGTAAATTCGGAAACACCGTCAAAAGTAAGGGAAAGCCTTGGGTGTAAAATTTCTTTAAGACTAACATCCAGAGGAACAAAATCGGGGTAACATGGCACTTTCATGATTGTGTTTCGTTTTTATCATGCTCCGTTTTTTTTGCCATGACAGATTTACGCGAACCTATCAATATGGACACCGGCTCCATAATGGGAATGTATTCGCAGACAATTTTGATAATTACAGTCATGGGAACTGCAAGAAGCATTCCTGCAAATCCCCAAATATAACCCCAAATAGAAAGCGAAACAAGAATAATTAAAGGAGAAATCCCGACATGATCCCCGATAATTTTTGGATCAAGGATATTACTAAGAATTAGGTTTACAATTAATATTACAGCTACTACAAAAATTACAGGGCCTGGCTCCGGCCAGAACTGAAGCAATGCAAAAAGTGATATTACAACACCGGCGGCAATACTGCCAAGCGTTGGAATAAAATTCATAAGAAATTGAATTACACCCCAGACAATGGCAAACTCTAGTCCAATAAGATAAAAAGCGACAGAGTAAATAATACCGTTTGCAAGAGAGAATAAAAACTTTGCGCCCAAGTATCGTGAAATCTGATTTATTATTTCATTTCCCATGTTATCGATGCGTTCTATGCGGTTTTCAAATGCAGTTATCAGTTTTTCCCTAAAAAACCCTGCTTCAAAAAGGAAAAATATAGTGAATAAAACAACCAAAACCGCGCTTGATGCAAATTGAAAAGAAATATTAGACAGCGAAATAGTCGCGTCTCGGACAAAACTGCGGATAGCTTCCTGATCCCACAGATTCTGCCAAATGCTTAAAGCTTCGTCATTTGGAAGATCGAACAAACTGGCAGCCCAGTCGTATATAAGTTTAAAACGAATTTCATAATGATTTTCATTTGCCTGAAATTGTTCAAAAATCATTTTTCCGGATGTAAAAAGAACCATGCCAAAAAGGTACATTCCCGAAACAATAATAGTAACAACTAAAAAAATTGAAATTGTGCGGGGGCATTTTATATTATCCAGTATTTTTATCAGCGGAAACATTACAAACGCAAGTAACGCCGAAATGGTAAAAGGCAGGATAACAGTAGACGCTATTTTTAATACAGCAGCGGCAATAATAATGCAAATGAATACCATCATAAAAAAAAGAGCGCGGCCGGAATGAAATGTTCTAAAAACTTTGTTCATATATTCAGTATGTCATAAATCCGGGTGATAGACAAGAAAGTCCTTGCCCCCGGTAACAGAAATTACTATGTTTATATAGACTGATGCTGCGTCTGGATACAATATCCAAGCTGATGAGCATTTTGTGTTTGTACTTGGTGCACATCAGAGCCTCCCGGGTTTCCTCACCTCCTTTTCCCGGGGGGTTTTTTTATAACTGGAATCTTAGACCAAGTGTAAAGCCCAAACCGCCGTCTCTTACATTGAGCATGCCTGTAAAATCGAGTTTTATCAGAGCCATGTTAAGGGAGAGCCCTCCGAAAAGCCGCATATTCCAATCTTTATCTTTTATTATTTGTTCAAAACCTGTACTGGTTATATTGGTAATTCCAAGCTGCTTGATAAAATTTACATAACTGTCGATAGATTCTCCGTCATTAACAGAAAGGTTCGATTTAACCTGATAACCGGCTTTTGACCAGGCATAACTTACACCTGCTCCGGCATACGGAGTAATAATAATAAGCGGAATGGAAATCTGAGCTTTTAGTTCAAGCATATTTGTTTCCCAGATAAAACCCAAATCCGGGTTGGAAATGTTCAGAGTATTTCCAAAAAAGCTAAAACTTTGTCCATAACCTTTAAGAGTTTTTGAAAGTCCGCCTTCCAACCGGTTATAACCCAATCCGATAGAAGCTTTAATTGGTAAGATACCTGGTTCCAGAGAATAACGTATGTCTGCGCCAATAAGCTGATACCTGATATTCATTCCATCAAGTGTTTTGGCTAATAGTTCATTTTCATTTAAAAAGCCGAATTTTACGCCAATATCAAAAGGAAGGAAGAGCCCGCCGATTCTGCCTTCCATAACATATGCAGGAAGCGGAAGACCAACAGCCAGAGACGGTACATTGATATTGAACAAATCTGTAAGACCTTTTAGGGAAGTTACCGGCATAGTTGTAGCGCCGGCAGCAATACCAATACCAAAATGCGGCGGTATGGATGGAAACAATTTTCCAATATAAGCATCTGACCAATTAAGTCCGATTGTTGAATTAAACGGCAGTGACTTTAACATAGCGCCGGAAAAGTCATTAACTTTCTTTGATAAATTTTCTATAGTAGCCTGAGAAAAAACCGGAGCTGTTATCAAGAAAAAGATAATTGTAAAAAAACATATTATTTTTGTATTTTTCATTATAAATTTCCCCTTAAAATGAAGATTTTATTCCGCAATAACTTTATTATACCATTGTTTTTTCTAAAAATCCAGCTTTTAACAGACTTGACCAATTATAACACGCCGTATAACATTAACTGTCCAACGTCAGGAACCGTGCGAGCATGCGCCGCCCAACCCCGTCAGGTCTGGAAGGAAGCAGCGGTAAGCGAATGCCTGCTGCGCCGCGGAGCTCCTGACGCTGGACACTTTTATCATGGATTTATACCGCTATCCCATCTATCAATAAAATGTTATATTTAATTTATGGCAGATCGATACGAAGTAACCGCTACAAAATACAGACCAAAAACGTTTAATGAATTGGCAGGGCAGGAATTTGTTGTTTCTACCATTAAAAATTCATTAAAAAACGATCAAATTGCACATGCTTATCTTTTTTCCGGTCCGCGGGGGTGCGGAAAAACCAGCGCTGCCCGTATTTTGGCGAGATCTTTAAATTGTAACGCCGGAACTGGTTCCAGCGAGGGGATACCCTGCGGTATCTGCGATAATTGCCGCACAATCAGCCAGGGCGTTAATATGGATGTGCTCGAAATTGACGGCGCTTCCAACAATTCTGTAAATGATGTGCGCCAGATAAAAGACGAAGTTCTTTTTCCTCCGCAGACAGGGCGGTATAAAGTATATATCATAGACGAAGTTCATATGTTATCCGGGAGCGCTTTTAATGCATTATTAAAAACGATAGAAGAACCTCCTCCGTATATTGTTTTTATCTTTGCTACGACAGAGCTTCATAAAGTTCCTGCCACAATTAAAAGCCGGTGTCAGCAGTTTAACTTCCGGCTTATACCGATAGAAACAATTCAAAATATTCTAAAAAAAATATGCGAAGAAAACAACATAAAAGCAGAGGACGACGCATTGTTCTGGATAGCAAGAGAATCTACAGGCAGTATGCGTGATGCTTTTACCCTTTTTGATCAGGTTGTCTCTTTCAGCGCAGGAAATATCCGCAGCGATTTAATCCGGGAAAAACTCGGCATTATAGGCCTTGATAAACTTAACGAAATTGCAGAAGCCTGCGCTGTAAATAATGCGCCTCTTGCTTTTGAACTTACCGGTAATATTCTTGATGGCGGTGTGGCAATAGAACAGTTTGTAATTGACCTGGCGGGATATTACAGAAGTTTGCTTTTGTTAAAAAACGGAATATCAAGAGAATCACTTTTAGGCTACAGACCGGCGCTTTTTTCTGTTAAACCGCTGGAAGTACTTGATTCAATACGGCTGGAGCAAGCTTTGGATATTTTGCTGGATTGTTACCGCAATATGCGTTACAGCATATCTCCCCGCTTTGAACTTGAAACAGCAATTTCTAAATTAACATGGTTAAATAAGTGGGTATCTCCGGCAGAATTAAAAGAAGCGGTAAACGAAGCGCAATTTGTGCTTTCACAAAATGGCAATAATAGGCAAACTGCTCCCTCGCCGGTTTCAGAGCCGCATGAAAGAAAAGTGTATGATCAAAATCCGCAGTTTTATCCGCAGCCATCCGGCGGCGGAAATTCATTAACTGATGCATTTAACCGAATGGCTGCTGCAAAGGGAAATGTTTCTTCTGAGCAGTCAGAAGCGCCGGAAGAAGAAGATGTACCCATGTGGAACAGGAGCAAAACAAGCGAAGTTGATAATGTTTTATCGGTAATCCCTGGAAAAGTTGTTTCGTAAAAAAATAATTTGGAGTGAGTATGAACATTAACCCATTAGACATATTAAAAAACGCGCAGAAAATACAGGAACAGATGAGCGGCTTTCAGGAAAAGCTTGGGTTTATATCTGCAACAGGGTATGCCGGCGCAGGTCTTGTAGAAATCGATATTAACGGAAAACTGGAAGTACAGGCTGTACGAATTGCGGCTCAAGCCATGGATGACAAAGAAATGCTGCAGGATTTAATAATGGCGGCATTTACCGACAGCATGGTAAAAGTAAAAGATGTTATAAATGGAGAAGTCGGTAATATGGGTTTTCCCGGTATCTTATGAGCGCAAACGGGTATAATGCCCTGGATAGGCTTATAGCTTTATTTTCTAAACTTCCCGGTATTGGGAAAAAAAGCGCAGGCAGAATTGCGTATTACATACTGGATTCAAATCCTTCGCTTGCTCAGGCGCTTGCAAAAGAACTTGAAAGTATTCATCAGCTTATACGCCGCTGCAGCATTTGCGGAGGATTTACAGAAGCGGATCCTTGCATGGTCTGCACAGATTCAAACAGAGATAAATCGGTAATTTGTGTTATAGAAAACGCTCAGGATTTACGTATTATAGAAGAGGGGCGCGAGTTTAGAGGAATGTACCATGTTTTGGGCGGACTCATTGCGCCGCTGGAAGGAGTAAGCCCTGCAAATCTTTCTATTGATAAACTTATAAAGCGGCTTAACGGCGTTAAGGAAATTATTCTTGCATTAAACCCGACAATAGAAGGAGATACCACAGCGCTTTATCTTCAAAAAGTATTAAAAGAATACCCAATAGAAATTTCCCGGCTTGCTTCCGGAATGCCGGTCGGCGGAAATATTGAATACATTGACAAACTTACACTCTCCCGCAGTTTCCGCGGCAGAGTGAAAATTTAATTTTATTAATCTGCTTTTTTACTGCCTTACAGTTTCTTTTTTCTTTGCAATCTCTTGTAATTCATGCATAGAATTGCTTAAGTCCTTAGTCATAGAAAGCATTTTATCGTAGACAGTTTTTACTTCGTCGCTTTGTTCTTTAAGGCTGTCCAGCGCCGCTGTAATTTCATTGCTTTCTGCAGATAACTCGTTGAATGTATTTATCAGGCTTGTCATGGTTCCCGCAAAATCATTTATTTCCCTTGACATTTCTGTAATGCGTGCATCTGTATCGCCTGATTGTTTTGAAGTAACGGCAATTCCGTCTATAATGCTCTTTAATGTCTGTGAAATGTTGCGTGAGTTTTCTCTTGTGCTTTCTGAAAGACGCCTGATTTCGTTTGCTACAACAGCAAAACCCATTCCTGCATCTCCCGCATGAGCGGCTTCGATAGCGGCGTTCATGGATAACAGGTTTGTGTTAGCTGCAATTGCGCTGATTATCTTGATAGCGGATGCAATACCGTCCACAGACTGGGAAATACCCTGTACAGACAGAATTGTTTCTCTCATGGATGTCTTGCCCATTTCTGCATTATCAATCAGTTCTTTTATTGCTTCCTGTTTGCTTCTGGAAAGTGCAGAAGTATCCTTAAGCGATTTAACCATTACTTCTGTTTTTTTGGAGGATTCTTCTACCGAGCGTGACTGAGTTTCTATGCTTCCGCTTAGGTCTTGAACAATCGTATTAATTCCATCGATAAGTTCAGATGCGCTGCTGATATGCGAAGTAAGCAGATTTAAAAGTTCTTCAACTTTCATTTCTTCCTGAAGCAATGCAAGAATATAGTGCGAACAGTTGCTTGGTTTGTTTAATTTGTTAAATATTGCAGTCGCCATTGTTTTACAGCTTCCGTAACCGCATGCAGTACAATCATAAATATCTTCTTTGCCGTTTTTTCTTAAAGATTTGTAAACTTCGGTTAACTGCATGTCGTTTGGAATCTTTATAAAGTTATTCTCCGAAAGATCGAGATAACTGCGGTTATATAAATTTTTCTTCCAGTATTTGTTTAAAACTTTGTGATATTTTTTATATACCCATTCACCCTTTTGATGCCCGTGATACTCTTCCAGCTTGTGCCGTCTTTTCCGCACAGGGTTTTCGATTAATGCCATTGGTGTTTTACTGTTTCCTGTTCCCGGGCCGCCGTTACAGCCTTTTTCACAATTTAAACAGTCGATTAAAAGCGCAAATTCTACATCGGTATCAAGGAGTTCTACCATTTCTTCCAGGTACGGATAGATGGCATGAACGCCTTCGGACTTGTGTGTTCTTCTTCTGATACCCGGTAAAAAACGTTCTGCTGTATCCAGTAATCCGCCGGGAGAAGAAAATCCTACAGCGCGTTCGGCATGAGGACCTGTATATTCAACTTTAGGAAAAGCAGAAAGTTCAATGCCGTTTTCTTCCATATATTCTTTTAAGGCAAGCATGGTGATGTTATAATCAACCTTTCCGGTTTCGTCAAATTCTCTCTTTTTTGCAATACAAGGAGAAATCATTGCAATCTTATGATCCTTGTATTTAGGATAATATTGATGAATCATTTTTACAGTGTGCAGCATAGGGCTGTCTGCAGGTGCAAGGTACGGAATCAATTCGGGATGATAAATCTGAATAAAGCTGACAATCGCAGGGCAAGGCTGGGCAATTACAGTACGCGGTTTGTTATGTTTGATATGTTCAAGGTAGGAGATGACAGTTAATTCTGCGCCGAAACTGACATCAAAAATTACTTCTATACCCATGGATTTAAGCCAGCCGTTAAAGTTCAGGTATTTATCCGGAAAAACTGCGGCAATGGCAGGAGCCACAACAGCAGCCATTTTCTTGCCTTGTTTTAAATCTTCAAAGAAACGGGGAGTATCATCAATATGCGAGCGGGCATTATGTGTACAGATAACTATGCAGTTTCCGCAGCCGATACAGATATCATGATTTATCATGAGTTTTTCGCCCGACCCGTCCATACAGAACTTTACCGGGCATGCCGTTATACATGCATAACAATTGATACATTTTTCCTCATCAATTTTGATGACCGGTGTTAAGGAAGTTTTAGCCATAAAGAGCCTCTCACTAAAAATGTTTGCAATTTTTTAAATATCGTTCCATATGTGTACGTTACATTAAATTATATGTATTTTTTTTCAATTGTCAATGTTTTTTAGTGAAAATCACCCCAACTTCCGCCAGTCTCTACAGTGACACGTAACGGGATGATCAATGATACAGCTTGTTCCATTTCATTTTTAACCATTGTCACAGTTTTGCCGCATTCTTCTTTTGGGCATTCAAAAATAAGTTCATCATGAACCTGCAGTAAAAGGCGTGCTTTGCTGTCTTCTTTTACGAATTTTTTGTCTAAATTTAACATGGCAGTTTTTACTATATCTGCCGCCGAACCCTGGATGGGTGTATTCACTGCAATTCGCTCTGCTGCAGCTTTTTCAGTTTTATTGGGAGAATTAATAGTTGGAACATAGCGGCGGCGGCCGTTAATAGATGTTACATAACCTTGCTGCTCTGTCTTTTTAATAGTATCTTCTATGAATTGCCGCACACCTGAATATGTTTCAAAGTAGGCATTTATAAACCTTTGCGCTTCGGTACGGGAAATATCCAATTCGTTAGCAAGGCGGAAAGCGCTCATGCCGTAAATTACTCCGAAATTGATAGTTTTTGCCATGCGCCGCTGGTCGCTTTTTACTTCGTTTTCGTTAATGTCAAAGATTAATGCAGCAGTGCGTGTATGAATATCTTTTTCTTCCTTAAATGCAGATATTAGTTTTTCATCGCGGGAGAGATGAGCAAGCACCATAAGTTCAATCTGGCTGTAATCGGCAGAAATTAACTGGCAGTTTGGCTTTGCAATAAAAGCTTCGCGGATACGCCTTCCTTCTTCTGCGCGGATGGGAATATTCTGAAGGTTAGGTTCGCGGCTGGAAAGCCGTCCTGTGGCGGTTCCGGTTTGAATAAAGTTTGTGTGAAGCCGCCCTTCGCTGTCTGCCATATCCGCCAATGTATCAACATAGGTCGATTTTAATTTTGCCAGGGAGCGATGACGCAGAATGAGAGCCGGAACCGGATCAATGCGTGCCAGCTCTTCTAAAGCAGCTGCATCGGTAGAGTAGCCTGTTTTTGTTTTTTTTCCGGGATTCAATTTGCGCTCTACAAAAAGAACTTCCTGAAGCTGCTTGGTACTGGAAAGGTTAAATTCATGACCGACTGTCTTCCAGGTTTCGCTTTGAATCTGTTCAAGTTCGCCGGCTAATTCCTTGCCGTATTCGATAAGCGCCTTTGGCTCGATTTTTATTCCTTCTCCTTCCATTTCTGCAAGAATCGGTATTAACGGCATCTCAAGATTTTCAAACAGATTGATGGATTCATCTTTTTTTAATAAAGGTTCTAAAAAGTGTTTTAGTCTAATGCAATAGTCTGCATCTTCGCCCGAGTATTGTGTTGCTGTTTCCAGAGAAAGAGAATCAAAAGTTTTACCCTTTGGAACAATTTCTGCAAATTTTAAAGGCGAACAGTCAAAAGTATATGATGCAAGCGAATCCAGAGAATAGTTGCTGCGTTCCGGATCAGTAATCCATGCAGCAATCATTGTATCCCAGATTTTACACTTCCATCTATTGATGCCGCAGCCCCGGCTGACTTTGTAATCGAACTTGGCGTTGTGCGCTGCAATTGTCATTTCTTCGTCAGTAAATAAAGGAGAGAGAAGAGTAATAACCTTTTTTAAATCTGCAAATTCTGAAACAATAGCGCCGCTAGCAGTATCATGCGGAGCAACCGGCACGTAAAAAGCTTCTTTCGGCTTTAATGCAAGAGATATTCCTATGGGGCGTGAATTCCATGCATCCAGCGAATCTGTTTCAAAATCCAATGCCAGTAATTTTTGTTTTTGTGCCTGTTCAATTATTAATTTTAATTCTTCTGTATCGATGATTGTTTTATAAATCCCATTACCTAAAAGTAAATTATCAGCTGCTGAAAATGCACTTTCTTCTTTATACTCTGTGTCCTTTGTGTCCTCTGTATTTTTGTGTTTTGTTTCCGGATCAAGCTGTTTTGCACCCTGACGAAGACCTTCACGTTTAAGGATATTTGCGCCGGAAGCCCTGTCTGTATTTTCTATCGAAAAATCATTTAAAGAAGAAATAGATAACTTTACATCATCCCGCAGGCGGATTAACTCTTGCGAAAAATATGCGCTTTCTTTTCCTTCTGCAATTTTTTTTCCTGCAGAACCTTCTATAGCGGCAATGTTTTTATATATTTCATCCAGAGAACCAAAACGTGCCAGCACTTTTACCGCAGTTTTTTCGCCTATCCCTTTTACACCTGGAATGTTATCTGAACTGTCGCCTGTTAATGAAAGCAAGTCCAAGACTTGATGCGGTTCTACTTCCCAGTCTTCTTTTACTTCTTCAGGGCCTACAAGATCCCATAAAGGGCCGGAGTTTACCGGAGAATTTTCGCTTCTGTTAATTTTAGAAGGGCGCAGTTCATAAGTTCCGTTTCCTACAAGCTGTAATAAGTCTTTGTCAGAAGATAAAATGTAACATTTTCTGTTTTCATTTTTACATTGCTTTACAAGAGTTGCAATAATATCGTCTGCTTCAAATCCTTCTGCTTTTATACATTTAATGCCAAGCGCATTTAAAAATTCTTCTACCAGGGGAACCTGTTCATGAAGATCTTCCGGAGTTTTTTGTCTGTTTGCTTTATATTCGCTGTACATTTTATGGCGGAAAGTAGGAGTTTTGGAGTCGAACACTGCGGCAAGATAAAGAGGTTTTTCCGGTTTATCTTTGCGTTTTCCGTTTTCGTCTGCTGCAGGAGCTCCGTCATTTAACAATTGAATAATTGTACGGGAAAATCCAAACAGGGCAGAAACATTTTTTCCTGCATTATTCCGGAGCGGATGGGTTAAAAATGCAAAATATGAACGGTAAATAAGACCGTATGCATCTATTAAAAAGAGAGGAGGCGGATCACTGCTTTTCATGTTTCCCATGGTAGCATAAAACAGGTGTTTATGATACCATGAACATTATGAGCGATAATTCCGGGGATAAAAAAGATGATAAAGATGGTTCCATGTTTCCGTTTGGCAATGGAAATTTTCCCGATTTTAAAGGATTCGGGGGCTGGAAAAATCTTTTAATTTATCTTGCTATCCTGTTTGTTGGTATTAGTCTTTTTAATTATGTATTTCTTAACAGACTGAACCCTGCAATAGATTTTTCTGAATTTAAAATGCGTATTTCTTCCGGAGAAATTAAACGTGTTGTCATGACAGATTCATACTTTACAGGATATACAACCCTGGAAAGAAGGGATACAACAAGACCTCCTTCACGAACTTATGGTACGCCGCAGCGTACGCCGCAGCAGGATAGAGTATACCGCACGGTTTCCCTGTATGACGAAAACTTTATCCAGTTTTTGGATGATAATAATGTTGCCTACGGCGCTGTTTCGCGCGAGGGAAATGCAGTTTTAGGTTTTATTTTAAGCTGGGTGCTTCCCATTACATTTTTTATACTTGTTTGGCGGTTTGTTATTAAGCGCATAGGCAACATGGGGAGCAATGTTCTTTCTGTCGGACAAAACCGTGCGGTCATAGTTGCAGAGGGCGATATTACTACGCGTTTTCATGATGTTGCCGGAGTTGATGAAGCAAAAGAGGAACTTGTAGAAGTAGTTGATTTTTTAAAGAGCCCGGAAAAATACAAGGAAATCGGCGGCAAGATACCCAAGGGTGTGCTTCTAGTAGGTCCGCCGGGAACAGGTAAAACCCTTCTTGCCCGCGCAGTAGCAGGAGAGGCAGGAGTTTCTTTTTTCCGCATGAGCGGCGCAGACTTTGTAGAAATGTTTGTCGGTGTCGGCGCGGCGCGTGTCCGTGACCTTTTTAAACAAGCAAGAAACAAAGCGCCCTGCATTATTTTTATTGATGAATTGGATGCAATAGGTAAAAGCAGAATTAACAGTATCGCCGGCGGCAACGATGAACGCGAACAAACGCTTAATCAGCTTCTTGTAGAGATGGACGGCTTCGACGGCACTAGCGGCCTTATCATTCTTGCCGCCACAAACAGACCAGATGTGTTAGATCCTGCGCTTCTTCGCCCCGGCAGATTTGATCGCCAGGTGCTTGTAGACAGACCCGATCTTAAAGGAAGAGAAGCAATTTTAAAGATTCATTCCAAACCTGTAAAACTTGACCCGTCTGTAGATTTAGAAACTGTCGCAAGAATAACATCCGGTTTTTCCGGGGCGGATTTGGCAAACATAGTAAACGAAGCAGCGCTTCTTGCAGTAAGAGCAGGGCGCAAAATGGTAAGCCAGCTGGATTTTGACGAAGCTATCGAAAAAACTGTAGCTGGTCTGCAGAAAAAAACACGGGTAATTAAACAGGAAGAGCGCCGCCTTACAGCGTATCATGAAGCAGGTCATGCAATTGTTGCCGCATCCATACCTAATGCAGATCCTGTTACAAAAATATCTATTATTCCCCGCGGCTTTGCGCTTGGATACACAATGCAGCTTCCTGTTGAAGACCGGTATACAGTTACAAAATCCGATCTATTGGGAAGAATAGATATCCTTCTTGGCGGACGTATTGCAGAAGAAATGATCTCCGGCGAATATTCTACAGGTGCATCAAGCGATTTAACAAAAGCAACAGATATTGCCCGTAAGATGATAACTGACTACGGCATGAGTGACAAGTTTAAAAACGTAGCGCTTGCATCCCGCGGCGTAAGTATGACAGGGCAGGAACGGCAGGAACCTTCTTTCCAGAGGGAATATGCCGAAAGCACACAGCAGTATGTAGATGAAGAAATTGCGCGTATCATAGAAACTGAATATGCCAAAGCTAAAAAAATTCTTGAAGGTAAAAAGGATGTTCTTAATAATGTTTCTGCAGCGCTTTTAATAAAAGAAACCCTGGACGAAAAAGAATTTAAGGCGCTTTTTCTTGGTCAAGAATCCGGTGAAAGTGTATCTTTAGAAGCTTAAAATTTATAACAGCCCGTTAAGTATCAGTATTTCCGGGCGGTATTCAAAGTGCATTGTATCAAATAAAGGCCATTTCCCGCCCCATACAAAGCCAGAAGCTTCGAATATTTTTATTACAACTGCGGGCGGATGGTATCTTTCATTATATGAAACATTCCACCAGTCTCTTCTGTATTGAGATGTCCAAAGCCAGTATGTCTGCCTGCCTCCAAGATTCCTTGGAAGAATATCAATTGCTATTCCGTAAGAATGGTACGATCTTGCCTGAGTGTCGGCTATATTCCGCCAGCCCCAGCTTTCCATAGTTCCAATACTGTCTATCCAAACCTGAACAGGCGGATTTGTTCGTGCGGCAGCTCGAATTTGCGCTTCTACCTGCTTCAGATTATCATGAATCAATCTGTGAACCCTGGCGTTTCTTCCAAGGAAAGTGATTCTTACAAGATGGCTTTCTATTTCTGCTCTTGAATGAGCCTGCCAAAGAGCATCCAGGAAGTATGACGAGCGTGCAATTGTATTTTGGCTTCTGTTGTTTGTCCAGCTGTTAAAACGCGCAGTTTCTTCCGGAGGCGGGGGCGTCCACGGGGGCAGTTCTTCCGGATAATTATAAAATTGCAATGATCTGTAATTTGCCGAATGTTCTATTCTGTGTTCAGGCAGTATTCTGCCTCCGGCAAAATAAAACCAAGTGCCGCGCATATGAAAAGCCCAGTCATCATTACGGTACTCTATAATATCGATTCTATCAGGATATGCCTGTCTAAGGGCCCTTATAACCTGTTCTGCCCTTGTTACTTCTACAGTTTCTGTATACGGATAAAAGTCAGTTTTATTGGAAAGAGACTGTTTGCTTCTGCAGGAAAAAACATTCATAAATAATACAATGAGTAAAAATACAGCCAGTTTTTTCTTCATTAAGAGCATATTCCCATTATATCACAGTATCGGCATTTTAAGGACACAAAAAAAGACCGGCAGAAGCCGGCCTTTTAAAAACCTGGTTAATTGGTTAACTAAGTTAACCAATTAACCTAATTAACTTAGCGGGGATACAACGCTGATCTTTCGTTGATAACTTCCTGGCCGCCTGATTGGAGCCAGTCTGCATATCCTGCATCCCAAACACGGTCAAAGTCTGCAGGTCTTGCCCTGATTGCCTGGGCGAGAAGCTGGTCGGCTTTATCGCGTAATGTTTGGTCATACTGGTTAATTGTAGTTGTTGCCTGATGAACTGCAGCAGCGCGTGCATTGCGTGTTGAAATTTCATAAGCGTTTACAATGATATTTGGATCAATTGTGCCGTAACCAAGAGCCAATACTCTGGCGTTAAGTTCTGTGCTGCCCATTTCAATACCGTTCATCGGCATTGTAATGTCGATGTTCATTGAAGAGTTCTGGATCCAATCATGTCCAGGAGGAGCTGCGATAAGACGTGGAACGCCGTTTTCGATCTGGTGGTTAATGCCTTCCTGGCCAATCTGGATAAACTGATAGTTTTCAGGTTTTGCAAGCCAGTTAAGGTATCTAAGAGCTGCAACATGGTTTTTTGAGAAAGAAGGAATAAAAATCTGTAATCCAACTTTGTCGAACATATCTTTGGTTGTTACGCCGTTTGCATCTGTAATTGCGTCAATAGCAATAAATTCAGCATTAGGTACGTTTCTGCGAAGATCGCCGAGAATGTTGATGTCGGTTCTGTAGGGGAAATCCCAGTTCTGGGAGAAAGCGCCTACAACGCCGCTTTTGATCTGATTATAGAAATCGTCAGCAGTTGTCATAAGAGGGAAATCGCGGAAGATAAGACCTTCGTCGAACCATTTGTTAATCATGCGAACGCCTTCTTTGTAACCAGGCATTGCAATGTTGCGGTCTGCTACGTTATAAACCCAGCGATCTCTGTTAGAAATTGCAGGATCAATGGAAGGATGAATAATGTTTGCAAGACCCCAGCGTGCATCACTGTTTACGCCAAAAGGAATAACTCTGTTTCTGCCTACGTTTCCAGGATCTCTGTCGCGGAATGCTACAAGAGTATTATAGAATTCTTCTGTAGTTGTAGGAACAGGGAGACCAAGTGTATCAAGCCAGTCTTTGCGGATAAATACGTTGCGCATTGCAATTGCAACACGGTAACTTGGAATTGAATAAATGTTTCCAGTCTGGATGTCTGCGTTTCTGCGGATAAAATCTCTTCCGGGGAATGCAGGATCGTCACCGAGCAATTTTTTCAGATCCGGTAAATATCTGTCAACATAAGGAGCCAGGTTCATAACGCCGCCCTGGTCTCTGAAGCTGTTGATCATACCGCCGTTGTAGGTATAACAAAGGTCTGGTGCGCTTTGTGATGCCATCAAGTTTACGATGTCATCAGATTCTGACCAGCGGCCAACGGGAATAAAGGTAACATCGATATTAAGATCTTCTTTTACCTTTTCTTTAATCCATGTCATCCATGCATTGTCATGAGCCAGGGATCTTCCGCCATCTGTTCCACGGTCAAAAATTTGTACTGTAAGCTGTCCAGGTTCACTCTTACAGCCAGTAGTCACAAACGCCATGGCTATCATTAAAATAACCAAAGCAAGTAACATTTTTTTCATAGAAATCCTCCTAAAAAATATATAGAAAAAACCAAAAACAATTGTTTTTGGTTTATTTCTCGCTTTTAATATTATCCCTTTACTGCGCCGATAGTAACGCCGGCAATAAAGTAACGCTGCAGCCACGGATAAACAACAAGAATCGGCACTGTGGCAAACATAATTGCAGCAGCTTTAATCGCGTCAGACGCTCTTGGCACTGTGCCTGCAACCATTTCTACAGTACTTACATCGATAGATGTCATATTGTTAATAAGCTGCCAAAGTTTTAACTGGATAGGAACCCACTGAGGCGCCGCATTGATATAAAGAAGAGCATCGCCGAAACCATTCCAGCGGCCAACTGCATAAAAAAGAGCCAGTGTTGCCAAAACAGGAGCGGACAGCGGAAGATAAATTCTTATTAAAACTGTAAAAGGATTTGCGCCGTCAATTTCTGCAGATTCCCGCAAGCTTTCCGGAATTCCAAAGAAGAAACTGCGAAGAATAATCATGTTAAATACAGAAAGACAATTTGGAATAATCAGTACCAATGGATTATTAAGCAGCCCCAGGTTCTGCATCAAAATATAATTAGGTATTGTTCCTGCGCTGAAATACATGGTAAAGATTATCACTGTATTAATAATGGTTCTTCCTCTTACCCAGTCATATGTAAGCGGATATGCGCACAAAACAGTCATGGTTAAAGAGATTATTGTACAAATAACAGTAAGTATGGTAGTCCACCACATAGACCTTGTAAACTGAGGATCCAAAAATACATATCTGTATGATTCCAGAGTTATGCCAGTATGAAAGGTGTTCTCTACATGGTCGTGAATTACTGGCATAAATGTAACTTTATTGTTAATAACCGACTGAGCGCTGCTTAAAGACTGTGCAAGCAGGTTAATCATCGGCATGATACATATAAGTATTACAAATATACAAATACCAGCTACGACCCAGTCGCCCATTTTCG
Source organism: Treponema sp. (assembly GCA_009785215.1). Lineage (GTDB taxonomy): Bacteria > Spirochaetota > Spirochaetia > Treponematales > Breznakiellaceae > WQXQ01. The sequence goes on from WQWU01000009.1 coordinate 21,216, forward strand.
CTTCTTTTGATCTTATCTGCATAATTTTCTCCTACCAAATTCCGCGCTCGCCAAACTTTTTGGCAAGGGTATTAGCGCCGACAAGGAATACAACGCAGATTACAGATTGGAAAAGACCAATTGCGGCAGTTAATGAGAATTGGAAAGATCTAATACCAACACGGTAAACCAGGGTAGATATTACATCCGCTACTTCTATAACGATATTATTCATCATTGTCCACGGGCGATCCAATTCGATTCCTAAAATACGGCCAATGTTCATGATTAATAAAACGATAATTGTAGGTCTAATTCCAGGAAGGGTAACATTCCAGAGTTTCCGCCAGCGGCCTGCGCCGTCTACTTCGGCGGCTTCGTACAATTCCGGGTTAATACCTGTTATTGCCGCAAGATAAATAATTGTTCCCCAGCCCATATCTTTCCAAACGCCGAAGGTTATATAAGTTGCAACCCATTTTGCCTTATCCATAAGGAAGTCGATAGGACCTACACCTACGGTCTCTGTAAGGAATATATTAACAACACCGGTTGATGTTGCAAGCAGCCTTGTAGCAATACTTGATACGATAATCCATGACAAAAAGTGCGGAAGATAAATAATAGTCTGGGTTACTCTTTTGAATTTCTTGAAAACCAGCTCATTTAAGATAAGAGCAAGAATAATCGGAGCGGGGAAGCCAAACAACAGATCCAGAAAATTGAGCCAAAGAGTATTTCTTATGGCATTCCAGAAATCCCGTGAAGCAAAAGCTACCTTAAACCAGTCAAAGCCTACCCAGTGACTGCATGCTATTGTATGACCTGATTCCGGACAAGGATGCGCATTTGTTGCCCATACTCCCTGAAACATATTGTAATTTTTGAAAGCAATTACAATATTTGTCATTGGAATATACCGAAAAACTATAAAGAACGCCATTGGCAGCAATAACATCAGATAAAGCATCCATGAACGCTTAAAGTAAGTGAAGCTATTGACCCTGTTCAATTTGTTTAAAACGATTTTTTCTTCCATTTATCCTACCCTGTCTTCAACATGGTATAAAAAAAATGGTATCTTGTCAAGGATTAAAAATTATGGTGTTCTATAAGGAAAGGGGGCAGAAAAATGGAAAAAATGGTTTTTCCTACCGATTTTTTGTGGGGAACTGCGACAGCAAGTTATCAAGTTGAGGGTGCTGTACGCGATGGCGGCAGAGGAGAATGTATCTGGGATACTTTTTCCCGTAAACCAGGAGCAGTTTATGCCGGAGAAAACGGCAATGTTGCCTGTGATCAATATAACCGCTATCCCGAAGATGCCGCTTTAATGGCAGATTTGGGCTTTAAAAGCTACCGTTTTTCCATTGCCTGGCCTCGGATTCTCCCGGAAGGCCGCGGAAAGGTTAATAAAGAAGGAATAGCTTATTACCGCAGACTTTGCGATGAACTTCATAAAAACGGCATCCATACCTGCGCTACTATTTATCACTGGGATCTGCCTCAGCCTCTGGAAGATGAAGGCGGCTGGACAAACCGTTCAATTGTAGAAGCTTTCGAAGAATATGCAAAAATCTGTTACAGCGAACTCGGCGATGTAGTTGATATGTGGATAACCATAAATGAGCCTTATTGCATTGCTTACCTGGGTTATTTACACGGCGTTCATGCGCCCGGATACCGAGACCAGAAAAAAGCTTTGGCGGCGGCGCATCATGTAAATATGGCGCATGGAGCCGCTGTCAAAGAATACAGAAAAACCGGGTTAAAAGCGCCTATTGGCATCACATGGAATCCCATTACGCCAAGACCCGCAACGAATAAACCCGAAGACAGGGAAGCGGCAGATTTTAGCAGGGCATTTAACACAGAAATTTTTATCTTTCCGTGTCTTGGAAAAGGGTATCCGGAGATATTAACCAAAAGTTTTCCGGATCTTATTCCTGTTAAATCAGGCGATCTTGAACTGATCGCCCAGCCTGTCGATTTTCTTGGAGTAAATTTTTACAATGACTATGCCGCCGCCGCCGATAGCGGTTCTCCGTATAAACATTCATTTAAACCTCCATGGCAGGATACTACAGCTATGGATTGGCCGGTAACTCCGGCAGGACTGGAAAGGCAGCTTTTATGGCTGGCGGAAGTTTCCAAAGGTGTTTTTGGAAAAGCGGAAATGCCAATTTATATAACAGAGAACGGCTGCGCCTGCGATGACATCGTAACCCACAAAGGAAGAGTTCATGACAAAGAAAGGGTAAAATATCTTCAGCTGCATTTGGCAGTTTGCGCAGATGTTATAAAAAGGGGAGTGCCGCTAAAGGGTTATTATGTCTGGTCTTTGCTTGACAATTTTGAATGGGCATACGGCTACACAAAACGCTTCGGCATTATTCATGTCGATTTTAAAACCTTAAAACGGACACCCAAAGACAGCGCTTATTTTCTGCGTGATACAATCGCAGGTTACGGCGAATGGTAGGTTAACTTCATCCTGTGAAAAATACATTATTTTCTACTGTAAAGGAATTAAAGGGCAATCCGCGCGTTTGCGTTTACACAGAGCCGCTTTGGGGTCTTTCCATGAACCTTTGCATGCCGTATTTGTCGGTATACATGCTGGCAATCGGGTTAAGTGATACGCGCATAGGTTTTATTGTTACTGTTAATACACTCATGCAGATGTTATTTTCGTTTTTCAGCGGCCCTATTACCGATAAAATGGGCAGAAGGAAAGCAACAGCTTTTTTTGATGTGGTTGCGTGGTGCATCCCAAGTTTAATCTGGTGGCGCGCGGAAGGTTTCTGGTTTTTTCTAATAGCGGCAATTCTTAACGGAACAAACGGAATAACCACCAACTCGTGGCACTGCCTTTTGGTAGAAGATGCAGAAAAAAAACAGATAACAAAAGTTTATTCATTAATAATGATCTGCGGGCAGTTATCCGCCATTTTTGCGCCTATTTCCGCTGTATTAATTCACAGGTTTACGCTTATTCCTGCCATACGTATACTTTTTATAAATGCATTTATTTTAATGCTTATAAAAGTTGTTATTCTGTATCTAACTTCCAAAGAAACAGGCACGGGAAAAATCCGCATAACAGAAACAAAAGGTAAAAATATTTTTCAGCTTGCAGGCGGTTACGGTGATGTAATTAAAATTATACTTAAATCGCGCGGCATGGTTTTTGCTATTGTAATAGCAGCATTGGGCTGGATAGTAGGAATGATTAACAACACTTTCTGGCAGATTCTCGTAAATAAAAAATTACTGGTTCCGGAAAATATTCTGCCGCTTTTTAATGTATTCAGATCTGTTCTTGCAATTATATTTCTTTTTTTTGTAATTCCAAGATTCTTAAAAGGAATTTTAAAAGTTCCTTTCCTGCTTACATTCATTTCCTATTTTATAGGACAGCTTTTACTTATATTAATACCTGTAGACAGCAGTATAAAATATCCTTTAATTCTGGTATCGCTTGTGTTTGAAGGTTTTGGATTAGGCGCTCTTTTTATGCTTTGTGAATCTGTGATTGCCATTCATGTAGATCCGAATGAACGCGCAAGAATAATGGCTATCCGTTATATGTTTATAATGATGGTATCGGCGCCTTTTGGCTGGATAGGCGGATTCCTGTCTGATATTTCCAGAAATCTGCCCTTTATACTTAATATGATTATATTGATGATCGGAATAGCGGTAATTTTGCTTTATTACCGCAGAGAGAATGACCACTCTGCGGAAAAAGCATAAATTTTGAAAAAACTTAAGTTTATGGAAGAGCGCCTACAAAATGATAATATGCAGGTTTAGCTCTGCCGTAATGATCGAATAACAGCGGTAATCCCCTGGATCTCCAGCTTTGGCTGTCTACAACGCCCCATAAAGTTACACGCTCAATTATATCGGAATTAGCCAGATACACTCCCATGTATTCTCTGTAGCGGTTAGCCTGTATTAAAAGCGCGGTGTTGGTAACATTGGAAATATTATGATTGTTTACTCCTGTTCCGCCTGCATTGCTGAATTCCCTGTAATTTGAAAATGCAATTATATCAAGTTCAGATACAGCAAGTTTTACACCTAACGGTCTGAACAGGTTAATTGTTGTACTTATTCTTGCAGCAGTTATTCCGTTGTTATGATGTTCCTGCATTCCAATACCTTCGATTAAGAGCCTGCCTCTGGCTTCTCCTGCCGGTTTTTGATTTGCAGGCAAAGCAAGGTATCTTGTATTAACATCGTTTACCATATTGCGGATTAACATGGCTCTTACCGGCATATCAGTATTGTAGTCGTTGTAATAAAGGATTGCTTCCGGGTCTGCAAGACGTGTGGCAAGGAATGCTTCGTATACAAAATCAGGGCCAATGGCAATTAACCATGGGTTTGCAGCTTGTCCTTCTCCCTGGGCTCCCCTTCGCATGGAAGTTTCCCAGTTTGTTCCGGAAGCATTGTCCGGGAAAATTTCATTTAATACATCCCATGAATATATTTTTCCTTTGTAGCGGGATGCCACTTCTGTAATGTATGCTCTCATTATGGCAAGAGCCTGATTCCTGTCTGCAATGCGTGTACCGTCTCTGCCGGCAATCTGATTCCACACCCAGTCTGGATTCTGGCTGTGCCAAAGCAGTGTATGGCCGATAACTTTCATTCCTGCATTGTTGGCGGCATTAATAAGATTATCTGCAAAATTCCGGTTTTCTGTATTCCATGAAAATGCGCCTGTAGAAGCATTTCTGCCTGTAACAAGGTAGCCGGGTTTCATGTGGTTTTCTGCAGTTATTGCATTATAGTGGTGAACAAGACGCTGATTATTAATTCTTGCATTTGCGCCGGAACCCGAGATTTCATTTGGTCCTCTTATGATGTTTCCCATAAGAAAGAAATCTTTAAATGTATCTTTCATGGGAGGCAGAGTTAACATATCTGTCTGAGGCACCATAGTTGCAGTAACAGAAAACGAATGAGAACTATTGCCGGATCTTACAGTTATTACTGCTGTTCCTGTCGCAGGGTTCTGCGGCGAAAATCTTGATGTACCGCCGGCCGAAAAAGATACAGCCGTAACAACGCCGTTTTGATTAACGCTGGCAACATCAGGATCACTGGATTCCCATGTCCGGTTTTCGGCTGATACTCTGGCAGGAACCATTTCTGAAAGGTCTATCTTGTCTCCGATTGTAAGAACAATTCCCGAACCCGATTTGCCGCCTCTGCCTGGCTGTGAGCCGCATGTTAAGAACAGCGGAATAACCAATAATAACAGCCCAATTTGTTTTAAATTCATTTTTTTCTCCTTATAAATTTTTCAATGCATTTACAAAACTATAATAGGCAGGTTTTGCCCTTCCGTTTGGATCAAATAAAAGCGGCAGTCCTCCGGAACGCCAGCTGTTATTGTCGGTAATACCCCATATTGATACACGTTCAATTATATTTTTATTTTGCAGGTAGAGTAACATAAATTCTCCGTACTTGACTGCCTGATCTCTAATTCCGTTGTTCGTTACAGTTGATTGTGATTGTTTGTTTGTACCAGAACCGAGAGAGCTAAATTGACTCCATCCTTGACCCAGTATATCAAGTTCAGATACAGAAAGACGTATTTTTGCTGATGAACCTGTAAAATTCATAGCTCTGAACATATCTATAGAAGCTTTAATTTGCGCGGCAGTTACACCAGTATTATGATGCTCCTGCATGCCGATACCTTCGATAAGAAGTCTTCCTGGAGTTTCTCCGGGAGGTTTCTGTTCTGCAGGTAAAGCAATATATTGATTATTAACAGCTAACACCATATCACGAATCATTGTGGCTTTACCAACATTCTCTGTATTGTAGTCGTTGTAATAAAGAATTGCAGCAGGGTCTGCTAAACGAGCAGCAAGGAATCCTTCAAATACAAAATCTGCGCCAATTGCTACATACCAGGGATTTGATCCCTGGTTGTCGGTTCCTGCGCCGCTTCCGCGCATAACAAGCCGCCAGTCGTTACTTGCAATAACTCCATCAGGAAAAACTTCGTTTAATACATCCCATGTATGTATTTTTCCTTTATAGCGGGTTACAACATCTGTAATAAATTGTTTCATTATTGGAAGGGCGGTTGAACTTGTATTTGAAACAGCTAAATTTCTCTGCCACTGCGGAATTTGGCTGTGCCAAAGCAATGTGTGTCCTATAATTTTAAAGCCGGAAGCCGTTGCCGCGTTTACAAACCTGTCTGCATTTCCCCATGTATAACTTATTACACCGCCGGTTCTCCCATTTGACAACGCATCCGGCTTCATGTGGTTTTCCGCAGTAAGAGTATTAAAATGACGGTTAAGCATTGAGTTTGTGATTGCCGATCCGTTAGATGCGGCATCAGCTCCTGTAGCAATATTACCTATCATAGAAAAATGTTCATAAAACTGATCTTTTAATGGCGGCAGTGACATAATATTAACTGTTGCTGCAGTAGTAGTTGTTATAACTATGGTATCAGAAAATGCATTATCCGAAGTTCTTAATGTAATTGTTGCAGTATTCGTACCGGCTCCTGTTACAAAAGAATCGGTTGGGCGGCTTATTACTGTAGATGAAGTTAAAACTGTATTTATAGTTCCGCCGTTATCGCCGGAGCCTGGAGTAACAGTTGCAACAGCCGGACTGCCCGATGACCATACAAGCGCTGCATTTTCGATATCCTCTCCGATTGTATATCCAATAACCAATGAACTCCCCAATGTAAGAGTTACAACATTCATATCAAGTGTAATACCAGAGCCTTCTGCGCCAATTTTCTTTTTGCCGTCAGTATTTATTTGCTGCGGTCTATTTCCTCCGCCCGAATCACCTCCCGGCGGTTCTTTGTTACATCCAAAAAAAAGCGGAATTACAAGCATTATTAAAGCAATACAAAATAATTTTTTCACGTTTTTCCTACCTTATAGTTAATGTATTCTGCGTAACAGTAGCAGTGCCGCTGCTGTTAAAACCTTCGATTGTAAAAGCTACTTCATACAGTGTTCCAAGATTCATACCAAGGCTTTCCCATCTTTTTAAATGTTCAGAAACAGAGATGGTACCTTCTGTACGTTTTGTCCGCCGGACACTCCAGTACTGTTCAAAAGTTCTTGTTCCTTCAATCGACGGCTGATTCACCCTTCTTGATGTATATATGTCATAAATTCCGCCGTCAATTTCTAATGTTCCTTTGCGGGATGCGCCTGACCAGCTCCCCGGCGGACGGTTGTTGTGCCCCCAGCTTTCTATAATATAGAATTCAATCAGCGGGTTTTGAGTCCAGCCGTAAACACACAAATAGGAAACGCCAGTGCCGGAAGGCGCCCATGCTGCGGCGTATGTAACAGATATATCGCCGATTCGTTCATGTCTTAACCTTGGTTCAAATTTTCTGCCTGTACGGAACAAAACGTTAAAATTGCCGTTACTGCTCCAGCGGCAGTTAAATGTACCTGCTTCTCCTATTGTCATTCTTGCAGTAACAGGGCGATCCTTCCAAAGTTCATACCCCATACCGCCGTAAGTTCCAATTTCATTCTGGGTGATTGTTTTTCCGGTAATGCCGTCTGTGTCATCGTTAGAAAAATCCTGGGAAATGCAGACACATAAAAGTAAAACAAAAATTACGGCAGGCAAAAACATGAATAATCTCTTTTTTTTCACAATAACCGCTCTCCAATATATTCTTTGTAATTGGATTATATACCAGAAATCCGGAATTGTCATGTTATTAATAGTGTGCCTTTTAAAGATCCTTTTTTGTATTTTAAGCAAAAAAAAGCCCACCCGGCGATATTATCGGCGATAAATCGCAAGGATGGGCAATTTGATACTTAGCTTAACTACGCAGCGTTAATTTGTATCAATCTTTTTTGTGTTTCAGCTCTTTTTTTAATTTCCAGGCTTAATACGCCGTTTTTAAAACTTGCGTTAACAGCCTGCGAATCGGCATTTTCCGGCAATTTAAAAGAACGTTGAAATGTACTTGTCTTTCTTTCTTTTAGAATGAAAGTATTTTCGTCCTTTTTTTCTTCGCTTTGTTTAGAAGATATGGAAAGGTTCGAGCCGTCAACATGAACATCGATTTCTTTTTCATCGAAACCGGGCAGATCCATTTCTAAAATGTAGGAATTTTCATTTTCTGAAATATCTACTGCCGGAATTTGTCTGTTTATGGCAGCTGAAGGACTCAATATTGAGTCTCCAAAAAAGGATTCAAAATACCTGTCAAAATCACTCAGGGAATTTTGAATTGTGTTTGGGCGGAATAGACTTATAGTTCTCATTGTTTTTCCTTACCAATGCGGTCTTTGCGGATAATAGCAGTTCAACGAACCGGCCGTCTTTTGGACGAGATCTCCGTTTGACCGCATTGATACCTATTTATTAGCAAAAACCATGCCAAGTGTAAAAATTGTATAAAACACGTGTTTTTCACGATTATTTCATGAAAAATTGTTTATTTTTTGTTTCTATTGGGTAATTTTGATACAGTGAAAGAAATAACGCCAAATTTTGTGTCATTTTGACACAGTTTATTTTGTTTATTTGTAATTGATATATTTAATAACATAGGATATTCTACAATGAGCAGGAGGAATATCATGCAGTACGGTTTTTTTGATGATAAAATGCGGGAATATGTTATAACCCGCCCCGATACGCCTTATCCGTGGATAAATTACCTTGGTAACGAAGATTTTTTTGGACTTTTTTCCAATACATCGGGCGGTTATTGTTTTTACCGTGATGCACGAATGCTTCGCCTTACCCGTTACCGTTACAATAATGTGCCGACCGATGCAGGCGGCAGATATTTTTACCTGCGTGATAACGGTGCTAGCGGTACAGATATTTGGACACCTTCCTGGATGCCAATGAAATCAACGCTTGACCGTTATGAATGCCGTCATGGAATGGGTTATTCCCGTATTTCATCGGCGCGTAACGGGCTGGCTTTTTCGCAAGTTTCTTTTGTTCCGCTTCATGATAAATGCGAGATTCACAAAATTACCCTTACGAATGAATCAAAAGCAGAAAAAAATATAGATATGTTTTCTTTTGTCGAATTCTGCTTGTGGAATGCAAACGATGATATGACCAATTTTCAGCGTAACTTTAATATCGGAGAAGTTGAGGTTGAATGTTTGCCTTCAGGCAGTTCGCGTATATATCATAAAACCGAATACCGTGAACGGCGTAATCATTATGCTGTGTGGGCTGTTAATTCTACTGTTCAGGGATTTGACACAGACAGGCAGACTTTTCTTGGTTTGTATAACGGGTTTGATGCTCCGCAAACGGTTTTAAAAGGCGAAGCAAATAATTCAATGGCTTCCGGCTGGGCGCCTGTCGGTTCTCATCATATTAAAGTGTGTCTTTCTGCAGGTGAATCAAAAACATTTGTATTTGTGCTTGGTTATTGCGAAAACCAAGAAGATCAAAAATGGGAAAAATCAGGTTCCGGAGAAACCCATGGCATTATAAATAAAAAACCAGCAAATGCGCTTTTGGAAAAATACAATACACCGGAAGCCGCAGATAATGCTTTAGCCGCGCTTAACAGTTACTGGAAAAATCTTCTTGGCCGTTTTACGGTGGATGTATCGGGTTCATCAAGATCTGAAGATATTAAAATGGCGCGAATGGCAGGTGTCTGGAACCAGTATCAGTGTATGGTAACTTTTAATATGTCGCGCAGCGCATCTTATTTTGAATCTGGTATCGGGCGCGGTATGGGATTCCGCGATTCGAATCAGGATTTGCTTGGATTTGTGCATCTTGTACCCGAACGCGCCCGTGCGCGTATTCTGGATATTGCCGCAACGCAATTCCCGGACGGCAGCGCTTATCATCAATATCAACCTCTTACAAAACGAGGCAACAACGAGATCGGTTCAGGTTTTAACGATGATCCATTGTGGCTCATCTTTGGTGTTTCGGCTTATATAAAAGAAACCGGCGATTACAGCATTTTGGAAGAAAGAGTTCCTTTCGATAATAACGAATCATTGGCGGACTCTCTTTTTATTCACTTAAAACGTTCATTTTACTATCCTGTTACGCACACAGGTCCGCACGGGCTGCCGTTAATTGGCCGCGCAGACTGGAATGATTGTTTAAATTTAAATTGTTTTTCCAAAACTCCGGGAGAATCGTTTCAGACCACAGCAAACTTTGAAAGCGGTGTGGCAGAATCAATTTTAATTGCTGCAATATTTGCTTTTGTCGGCCCTGATTTTGTAGAAATCTGCCGTCATACCGGACGTAACGACGAGGCAGAAAAAGCGGAAAAATCTATCGCTGCAATGCTTGAAGTTATTAACAAACACGGCTGGGATGGAAACTGGTTCCTCCGCGCTTATGACGCTTATGGAAAAAAAATCGGTAGTCATGAATGCGAAGACGGAAAGATTTTTATTGAATCCAACGGTTTTGCAGTTATGGCAGGTATCGGTATCGAAGACGGCCGCGCAGTAAAAGCACTTGATTCTGTAAAAGAACGCCTTGATACCAAATACGGCATTGTTTTATTGCAGCCTGCCTATAAGGAATACCATATTGAGTTAGGTGAAATTTCATCGTATCCGCCGGGATACAAGGAAAATGCAGGTATTTTCTGTCATAACAATCCCTGGATTACAATTGCCGAAACTTGTATTGGACGCGGTACCCGCGCGTTTGAAACTTATGCAAAAATTTGCCCTGCTTACCGCGAAGATGATAGTGAATTACGCCGTACGGAACCTTATGTGTACGCGCAGATGGTCGCCGGTGTAGATGCTGTCCGTCACGGTGAAGCAAAAAATTCCTGGCTCACAGGAACTGCCGCCTGGACATTTGTAAGTATTTCTCAATATATCCTTGGTGTGCGCCCGGTTTTTGACGGATTATTAATAGATCCTTGTATTCCATCGGATATGAAGGGTTTTTCTGTTACCCGATATTTCCGGGGCGCGGATTATCATATCAGCGTAGACAATAGTGCAGGTGTAGAAAAAGGTGTAAAATCCATTACAGTAGACGGTAATCCGTTAAACGGCGAAGCTTTAAAAAATGTTGTGCTTCCTGTTTTTAATGATGGAAATGTGCATAATGTTGTTGTTGTAATGGGATAATTTTGTTATATTCTATACATCAAACTTTATTTTGGAGATAATATGAAGCGTTATTTGTTAACTTTAATTTTATGTTTTGCCGGGATTACGGTCTTTGCACAGGGCAGTGAAATGTCGTTCCTAACCACGGAATTTATGAGGTCGGACGCCAGCTTTGCTGATAAGCTTTCGGTTCTGGAAAGAGTACAAACATCTGGTCAAACAGGGATTGGAGAATTTTATCATGAAGCTCTGAAATATTTACATTTAAGAATTACCAGTGCCAGAGCATTACAAGAACGCATTGCCGCAGAAAGGTCTGCGATTATTTTATGCCAGGGGCTTGCTGCAGAAAAATATACTGCCGCCGCTCCTGACCTTTGGCAGGCGGTTCAGGTTTTTGATGTTTCAAGGTCTGGCAGTTCTTATGAAGGTCTTGCAATGCAGGCGGCATTTATTGCGCTGGCGCAGATAGATGCCAGAGAATATATTCCGCATATTGTACTACGCCTTGATAGTTTTAATTCCCGGACCATTTCCGGCGATGATCAAAGAAGAAGAGCTCAAAGAGCTGTTATTGGCTGTATAAACGCTCTGGAAATTTTTAAGGACCCAAGCGGTTTTAGGCCGGTATTCCTTGCTTCGATTGGCAGTTATGATCCAAGTATAAGGGAAATTGCTTCTAATGCGCTTTTAAACATTATTAGTGATCCTGCAGATGTTGTAGCAGAAATTCTTCTGAGCCCTGCAAACAATCCAACTATTAAATTGGAAGTTTTAAGAGAAATGTTACAATTTGATGTTCCAAATGCTTCAAAAGCAAAGGTTGCCGCTGCCGCTCTTGCAACAGGCTGGCTAACATCTACATCTAGCAGGCCGCAGCAGGTTACTTTGGGTAATCTTAGAAAAACAGCAATAGATGCTATCCGCCATTACGGAGCAGCTGATGATTCTGTTTATTTAAACCTGGACAGGTCTTATAGCAGGAACTTTGCAACAAGTTCGCCGGATTATGATGAAATTCAATTAACGCTTAATGCATTGGCAGCGCTGAAGACAGATGAAGCTGCTCAGCTTCTTCATAAATATCTGCAGGAACTGCATCTAAGAAGACGAAGCGGCCCCTGGGGAAATAAAGAAAGACAAGTTTTTGAATGGCTCGTTTACAGTATAGGAGCATCTGGTTCAAGGTCTACAGATATTAGATTTTTACTTACTACCGTATCTCATGCAGATCATTATACATGGATAGAAAGAAACATGGCTTCTGAAGCTTTAAGAAGATTGGGTTATTAATCTTATATAAATTAATTAATTTAATAGGGCTGTCCGCCTCCTGACCACTCACGAGTGGTCAGGCAGGTGCAGTGATCAGGTTAAACAGGCGTGAGTTTCCGCCAATTGTTTTATAATTGGCAGTTTCTGCGGACATTTTTCTTCGCATACGCCGCAAGCTATACACTTTGATGCATCTGCGCTTTTTACCCAGCTCCAGCCATTCATCATTTCAAAGTAGGCGCTTTTTGCGTGTTCCTTTAAACCATAAACCCGGTAACGATTCATGATTTCGAATAAATACGGAATATCGATTTTTTGCGGACACGGTTTGCAGTAATTGCATCCTGTGCAGTACAGTTTTGCATGATTTTTGTTTTCTTCCATCATTTTATTGATATGAATAATTTCCAAATCTGTTAAGTGCCCTGTAAGCGAAGCAATTTTAAAATTCTCGTTTACCATATTCATGTTTTCCATACCGGAAAGAGCTATATCTACATTTTCATTTGCTAAAACAAAACGCAATGCCATTTCTGCAGTGCTTTGTACCTTGTTTTTTAACAATCCCTGAATCTGTTCGCTTGGAGCGCCGAGTCTTCCGCCGCCGACAGGCCCCATAACTACTATTCCCAAACCTTTGGATTTTGCATATGCGATATTTTCTTCGTTGGATCTGTCCAGCATATTGTATTGAACAAGAACCGATTCAAAAATTCCTGAATCGATTATCGGTTTAAAATTTTCTGCCGCATCATGGTACGAGAACGAAATATGTTTGATAAGCCCCTGTTCTTTTGCTTTTATTGCCGCTTCGATAGGGCCGTATTCTTTTTTACGGCTGCATTCTTGCCAGCCTTCGAAACTTTTTAAAGAGATTCCCCAAAAGTGATAAAAATCGATGTAATCTGTATCGAGTTTTTTTAAAGATTTTTCCAGCCTTTTTATCCAGTTATCGCCGCTATTGTCTTCGATTGGGTTTTTTGTAGAAAGATATACTTTGCCGTGCCAGCCTTTTAATGCCTTGCCGACAGCATCCTCGCTGAGTGTTTCGCAGTACAATGGTGCTGTATCAACATAATTAATACCCATTTCAAATGCCTGCTGCATGAGCGGAACGGCAAGGTCTTCGTCTACGATTTTTTTACCGTTAATCTCTTTCATGGGTAAGCGCATTGCGCCGAACCCCAACGCCGAAATCTTTTTCCCAGTTTTACCAAATTCTTTATAAATCATATTATTCTCCTTTTTTTCTCGCAGAGGCGCAGAGGCGCAGAGGTCGCAGAGAAGAAATAATGTTTTTCTCTTTATGCTTTCTCCGCGTTCTCTGCTCTTAATATTGGCTGCGCTAGCAGCTTGCGTCTCCGCGTGAACTCTTCTTGAATTAAATCTCCAATACAATTTCGTTTTCGGGTTTTAATACAGAAGCTGGAATGTAGCTGCCTTCCATAACTGTGCCGTTGACCGTAAGTTTTTTACAGCCAGACTTCTGGTCTGACGATTCTTTTCCGTCCGGGTTATTCACTTTTATGTTAAGCTTACAGCCGCGGAAAACTTTTTCCATTGTGAATGATTTCCACTCTGCAGGAATTGCCGGCGCCAAACGTAAGCCGTCAATATCCGGCCGTAATCCAAGGATTCCTTCTACGCAGCCGACCATTACAGTACTTGCAGTGCCTGTAAGCCAGTGTACATGACTGCGTCCTTCGAACGGACTGTCTGTGCTTTCTGTGAACTGCGAATATACATACGGTTCCATTAGGCGTGTGTCGGCAATGTCATTCTGCGCGGCAGGACAGCTTTCCAGATAATATTCAAAGGCGCGTTCTCCGCGTCCAAGCAAAGCTTCAGCTAAAATTATCCAGCCCTGCGATTGTAAAAAGATACCGCCGTTTTCTTTTGTAGATGGATTAAACAGAAGCGCAAGCGCTCCATCAAATGCATATTTAACATAAGAAGGTGACATTAAACGTACGCCGTATTTTGTATTTAATTCTTTGTGTACAAGATCAAGAATTGCTTTACTGCGGTTTTCATCGGCGAATCCTGAAATTACAGCCCAGCTCTGCGGATTCAGCCACATACTTGCTTCGGGATCGCCTTTTTTGCCGACAACAAAATCATGTTCTGTAATGCCGCGTACAAAACGGTCATTATCCCAGCAGCGTTCTTCTATAACTTTTCCAAAACGCGCCTTTAGATCTTCCATTTTTGCTTCTGTTACTGCGTCTTTTTTATATTTTGCAAAGCGGATCATTATTTCAAATGCATAGTAAAGCTGTAATGCAACAAATACTGATACGCCGCTGGCGCCCAGTCTAAGGCAGTCGTTCCAGTCGGCATGAAGCCCAGCGGGGAGTCCATGAATACCCAAATGGTTTAACGAAAACTCAATAGCTCTTATTAGGTGGTTAAAAAGCGAATCTTCGCCTTCATCGGCGTATGGTATTATTTCGTCAAGCAGTGCAGTGTTACCTGTTTCTGCAATGTACTTCCAAACTGTTGGGAACAGCCACAACGCATCATCTGCGCGGTAAGAAGGATGCCCTGTTGCTTGACGGTATGATTCATCTTCCGGTTTATCTTCGTGACCAGGGTTGTGGCTGTACTTAACAAGGGGGAGCACGCCGCCATGATTTACCTGTGCGGAGATCATAAATCTGATTTTTTCCAAAGCCATGTCCGGATCAAGGTGAATGATGCCCTGAATATCCTGAACAGTATCACGGTAGCCAAATCCATTGCGCAGCCCTGAATAAACCAAAGAGGCGGCGCGCGACCAGACAAAAGTAATAAAACACTGATAGGCATTCCAGGTGTTAATCATATTATTAAAATTGCTGTTTGGTGTGGATACTTTTAAGTTATCAAGTTTTTTAAACCAGTATGTTTTTAATTCTGCAATTTCCTTTTCCGGCAAAGCTGCATCTTCATAACGGTTGATAATTTCTTTTGCCTGTGTTTCGCGTTTTTGTCCAAGCAGGAAGGCAAATACAGCTTCTTCGCCGGGATTTAGTTCCAGTACAGTGTGCAAAGCCCCGCATGGGTTCATGTTATAGTTTAATGTGCCGTCCAATTTGCCTTTTTCTACAGAGATGGGGTTTCCGTAATCACGGTAACTGCCAAGGAATGCAGCGCGGTCGCCGCAGAAGCTGACAGGTTTACTGCCGGCAATGCCGAAGAAGCGTGTGTCTACGCGGCTTTCGTTTACTGCATTTAAACAGTTTTCGTTTATTGTCTGCAGAATAAATTTTTCTTTAAAGTATGTGCGTGTTATAAACTGCGTGTACTGCAGGTTTACCTGATCCTGCTCATAAAAACTTTCACAGGTAAATTCGGCAAAGCCAAAAACAGATATTTTACGCTTTTTAGATCCTTTGTTTATTACTTTTACCTGCCATACTTCGTAATCAGCATTATGCGGTACATAGTACAAAGCTTCTGAATGTATGTCCTTGTAATCAGCTTCTATTCTGGTATAACCGGTACCATGGCGGCAGACAGATTTGTATTGATCTAAAGGTTTGCCTACAGGCTGCCATGAAGCAGACCAATAATCGCCGTCCGGAGATTCATCATCGCGCAGATAGATGTAACGTCCTGGTCTGTCCTGTTCGTTAAAGCGGTAACGAATCAATCTGCCTGCAGCTCCGCTTTTAACAAAGCTGTAACCGCCGGCATTGTTGGAAATAATAGCACCATAAGCCGGGGAACCAAGATAATTTGCCCAGGGTGCGGGTGTGTCGGGTTTATCTATTACATATTCCCGTTTATCAGAATCAAAATAACCATACTGCATGACAACCTCCGTCTTTCTGTATATTGATTTAGTATAAATATCATTCTATCATAAAATCAATGGAATTGGATCAAGAAGAAGCTTTGTATGAATTTCTCGAAAATACCTCGGAACCGTTTTCTCTGGAGGAAATAACTGTTTATGTGCAGGCTTCCGGGCAAAAACCCAATAAAAAGCTGGCTATAGAGATAAGTTCATATCTTGATGCGCGTAAAATTGCCTTTAAAAAGGACAATCATTGCTGGATTTCCCGCAGAGCCTGCTTTGAACCGGCTGTTTTTGTGATTACTCCGTCACGGCAGGAATTGCTTAACGGCATTCTGATTCCAGGCCACAGATGCGTTCCTTTTGCAAACCCTTTAACGCTTCCGCACCGCTATAAATTTTTCTGGAAAGGCGAGATGATTCCTGTGACAACAACAGAAGCTCCCCCCGAAGATTTGTATCCTTATTACTGCGTATACGGGGAAGAATTTGCTCCTCAATATATTGCAAGAGACAATTATAAAAACGAAGAGGCTTACAATGCCGATCCTTATGAAGATCCGCCGGAAGTATCGATACATACTTTGGATATGCGTGTTATCTACAGGGAGAGTTCGTTTGTGCCGGGCGATCGTTTTATAGTAAGGACGATAGACTGGAAAGAGTGCCGCTACGAACTGGAAAAAGCTGGAAAAGATGACTGGAATCGCGCCGATTTGGATAAATGGCTGGAAGCTGCAGAAAGCGGCTTTGAAGACAGTTTTGCTTTATTGGGGCCCGGAGCAGGAACAGAAGAACAGATTGCTTTTGCATACTGGTTTGGCGGCAAACGAATGAGAGAAGTTCCGGCTTATTCTTTGGAAACTTTTCTTTATGAAAAAACCAACCGTATAGATATTGTACCTTATGGAATAGAATCGCGTTTTTGGTTTGCCGGCAGGGAAATACCAGACAGCAAGAATCTTCAGAACTATACAGTTCCGCCGGACAGAACATATATTGAAGATCTCTTGTATAAAAAAAATATTCCCATTTCTGAATTTGTTATTCTTTCCTATATAAGGGATGCTTTTTTCAGGAACGAAAAAGAGATTGATAATGTAATTAACCGCTTGGTTCCTCCCGTTGTTCATCTTGATGAAGAGGAGTGGGATATACTGGCAGATTATATTTCAGACAGCATGGATGATTTTTACAAAGGTTATTCATATTTTTTGGATCAGGGAGCAGGACCTATCCGCCAGCGGGTTGCTGAATTGCATACTGCAGTTATCGAGCTTTCTGCTAAACTTCAAAAAGGCGAAATTGAAACAGTCTGGCTTCCCCGGCATACTTTTATTGTCCTTTCACAGATTCAGGGTCATGCAGCGGCTCTTTTGGAAGATCTTGCTTTTGATGAATCTCCCGGAGATTCTGACATCTCGGCAATGGATAATTCTTTGGACAGCATGATAGATACATTTGCCGATATTAAAGAACTTATTAATTCTGCCATGGATAATTTCAGAAGGAGTAACCTGACTATTATTCACGGCGGCAAGACATCTCCTGAATGGCGCGGGCAGTTATGGCGTATGATACAGATAAGTATAAGCGGGCTTGATGTTTGGCGCCGCGCCATTATTACTCACGAATGTACAATGGAAGAACTTCATAAATTGATTATAACCGGTATGAATTGGAAGGGAAAATTGCGTTTCCGTTTTTACTGTGAGACTCCGGACGGCAGCAAAGAATACCTGCATGATAAAATAAAACTGGGAGATATTAACTTTAGCGGAAAAAAAGAGTTAATTTATGAATATGGTTCCAATTGGAATGTAAAAATTATTATAATGTCATCGTATCAGCCTGCAAAAAATGAAAATACACGTTTTATTGCCGGCGACGGCGCGGCTCCGCCTGAACAGGTAGACGGCCCCCGCCATTTTAGAAGACTGCTTGGTTCTTTGGAGCTGGGCGGAAATTCAGAAAAGCAATCGGCTCAGCGTGAATTGGGTCAGGAATTTATTCCCGGAGTTTTTGATCTTGATAAAATGAACCGCAGTTTACGCGAAATATTTGTTAATGTTAATGGAGAAAAAAATGAATGAAATAAAAAATAATGATACTCTTGCGCTGCTTGTTAAGCGCGGCGGAATTTTTTACGGTGTTGGCGGCAGCACCCGCCGGGAAATTATGGCTAATGTAATAGAAAATATAACCGTTTGGAACCCCGAAAAAAGGGAAATGCTTTTGCAGGCAGTAATGGAGCGCGAAGCCATAATTTCTACAGGTATAGAAAACGGCATTGCCTTGCCTCATCCGCGCACCCCAATGCTGGAAGATGATGAAGAACCTTTTGTGGTTATAGCGTTTCCCCAGACGCCGTCTCAAGACTGGCTAACTCCCGACAATAGCAGTGTTCATGCCATTTTTTTAATTGTATCAAAATCGCCGAAACAGCACCTGGGAGTTATGTCCGGAATTAGCTATCTTTGCCAGCAGGAACAATTTTACAAAATGCTTTCTATGCGCGAGAAAAAGGAAAAAATTATAACGGCTATTGAAAAAGCGGAAAGTGAGTGGTAGAAACGTAATTTTATTCTTATAGCATTAAGCAATCTTTGTAACTATAAGTCCGATAATTATGCCGAACAATGTAACGATGGATGCCGTACGGTTTTTTGTCATTATAATTGACTGAGGAATTATCTCGCCGAAAACAATGTAGAGCATTGCTCCGCCTGCGGCAGATAGCGATAAAGCAATTGCAAGATCGGATATAATTCCTATTATTATGCCTATTAATCCGCCCAGGAGAGTTGTTGCGCCTGCAAGGGATGTTAGAAAAATAACAGTTGTTTTTTTTATTCCGCCTGCCAAAAGAGGAGCCGCAATTGCCATTCCTTCCGGGATATTATGTACGGCAATCATAAACGCAATTAATGCTCCCAGTCTGAAACTGTGACTGCCTCCGGCTCCAATAGCTATTCCTTCCGGAACATTGTGCAGGGCAATTGCGATAAGCATTAATATTCCCGAACGAAGCATTCTGGTAGGATTTTGAATTATTCTGCTTTCATGAAAAAGCTCTTCATGTGTGTGATGAACATTCAGATCGTTTTCTTTTGTTTTTGTTATTATATCTACAAGGCGGTTCAGGCACATTACAATAATTGTTCCAAGTATAAGGCCGGATAGTGTTACTGCAATTCCATTAAGTTCAATTGCTTCCGGTACCAGGCCAAAACAGACAATACTGACCATAACTCCCGCCGCAAATGACAGAAGCCAGCAGTTCATTTTTTCTGAAGGTTTTTTGAGGAGGATCGCAGATATTAGTCCGCCGAGCCCCATCCCGCAGATTCCTGC
This sequence comes from Treponema sp., assembly GCA_009785215.1. Lineage (GTDB taxonomy): Bacteria > Spirochaetota > Spirochaetia > Treponematales > Breznakiellaceae > WQXQ01. The sequence goes on from WQWU01000009.1 coordinate 40,722, forward strand.
AATTGCGCTGAATAAAATCATGTGTAACATACTATAAAACACAACTTATCATATATATTGATTCTTGGCTAGGGAGTTGAAATTTAACCAAATTTTAACAATTCATTCATTTAGTTTTAACACGGTATATTTATTTTAAAACAAGTTTTTAACTTTAAGGAGAATTTATGAAAATTAAAAATTATTCAAAGTTTGTCTTTGTATTGCTGGCAGCGGCGCTTGTATTAACAATTGGATGCACAAGAAGCGGCGGTCAGGCTGGTTCAGGCGAACAGTACACAATCGAAATTGGCGGATCAACTTCTGTTACTCCGTTAATGGAATTATTTGCGGCAGCGTATGCAGATGTAAAACCTAACATTAAAGTAAACATTAACGGAACAGGTTCCGGCGATGGAATCACAAATGCAGGTGTTACATATCAGATTGGCATGTCAAGCCGTGAACTTACTCCGGCAGAGCAGGGCAGAGGACTTAATGCTGAACCTGTTGCAATCGATGGTATTGCAGTTATTGTAAATAATAATAATCCTGTTTCTAATCTTACAATCGATCAGATTAGAGATATTTATACAGGCGCTGTTACAAACTGGAATCAGGTTGGCGGAAATAACGCTCCTATTGCAGTTATCAGCCGTGAAGCAGGTTCCGGAACAAGAGGCGCCTTTGAAGAAATTATCGGGTTTCAGGGAAGATTACTTGCAGGTGCAAATGAATCAACAAGCACAGGCGCGATAAAAGCAGGTATTGTTCAGAATCCTAACGCAATCGGATATATTTCGCTTGGTTCTGTAGATGACACAACCAAAGCAATTTCTGTCGGCGGAGCAGCTCCGTTATCTTCAAATGTTTTAAATGGTTCGTATAGGGTTGCACGTCCTTTTATTGTTCTAACAGGCAGTAATGTTCATGCAGAAAGCGCAGCTTTCATAAATTGGATGTTTAGCTCTGCAGGTCAGGCGATTGTCGCCAGAAGCTGGATACCAGTTAGATAGTTTAGGAATTTATGAATCGTAAATTAACGGATGTTTTTTTTAAACATCTGGTCAGCATTGTCGCTCTCTTTTCTGTTTTGGCGTTGGGAGCGATATTGCTGTTTGTTTTTGCTCAGGGAGCAATGCCGTTTTTAACATCGACATATTCGGGTGTCCGTCTTGTAGCGCAGCGCATTAACGAAATTAATGTTAACGGTACTACCTATATAGATCATAACACTTTTATTAGAATTCCAAAAAATACTGATTTTATATCGATTCGTTTTCAGGAAGAAGTTCTGGAAATTAAAATAGACAATAACGAAAAAGATCCGGAAAAAATACTTTCATTTACATATAATAACGAAGTAAATATCACTTATCCCGAAAGTTATGTATACACGGTTAGTTGGCCTTCTGTCATACAATCGCTGGAAAAGAGAATTCATATAATTCTGCCCGAACCGCCGTATAGTCCTGCTAAATTTTTAAGCGGCCTTGAATGGCGGCCTGACAGAGACAAAGTTTTCGGTATCTTTCCCATGATTGTAGGAACTTTGCTTGCAAGTTTTGGCGCTGTGTTACTTGGCGTTCCAATTGCTCTTTTGTGCGCACTTTTTATGGCTGAGTTTTTAAAGCCAAAGTATGCATCTGTTATAAGATCCGGCGTTGAACTTTTAGCCGGGATTCCTTCTGTAGTTTATGGTTTCTTCGGCCTTATGGTAATTGTTCCGTTTGTGCGCACAACTTTTAATATACCATCTGGGAATACACTGCTTTCTGCAATCATTGTTCTTGCGTTAATGATACTGCCGACTGTAATAACAATTGCAGAAACCTCTCTGCGTGCGGTTCCGCTTTCTGTAAGAGAAGCGAGCCTTTCGCTTGGTGCAAGTAAAATGCAGACTTCGTGGCGGGTTGTTTTGCCGCACGCAAATTCAGGTGTAATTGCAGGTATTATTCTTGGCATCTCCCGCGCAGTAGGAGAAACAATGGCAGTAATTTTAGTTGCAGGTAATTCTCCTCATTTAACATTTAATCCTTTGTCCAGCGTTAGAACTCTTACATCTACAATTGCAATGGAAATGGGTTATGCGTCAGGCAGACACAGCGAGATATTGTTTTCTATCGGGGTAACATTGTTCGCAATTATTTTAATTTTAAATAGTTTTATTTTATGGTTTAGAAGGAGAATGGAGCACACTCTATGATTAAAAAATTATCAGAATTTTTTCTCGCAGAGACGCAGGTCTCGAACCAACGGTTCGGCAGAGACGCAGAGAGAAGAAATTTTAGATTAGCTAAGAGAAAACTTTTTGACACATTAATGTATGGCATTATGGCGGCGGCATCCGGCGCTGTTATTATTGCTTTGTTGTTTGTTTTAATTTATATTTTCAGGTCGCAGGCGGGTTATCTTAATTGGTCTTTTCTTACCAGCGCAGAAACAGGCATTCTTCCAATGATTGTTACAACTTTATATGTTGTACTTGTTTCTATCGCTGTTGCATTGCCTGTTGGTTTGGCAACTGCAATTTTTCTTAACGAATACTCGGGTAATTCTCCGTTTATAAGAATTCTGCGTCTTGCGATAGAAACCCTTGCAGGGATTCCATCGATTATCTACGGGCTTTTTGGGCTTTTAATGTTCGTCCGTATACTGAATTTTGGACAGTCTATTATTGCAGGTTCATTTACATTAAGCATAATGATACTTCCTGTTATTATCAGAACAACAGAAGAATCTTTAAAAACAATACCTAATTCTTTCCGTGAAGGCTCGCTTGCACTTGGCGCAACAAAGTTTCAGACAACTATATTTGTTGTTATACCATCGGCTCTTCCCGGAATTTTAACATCTGTCATTCTTGCAATCGGACGTGTGGTAGGCGAATCTGCTCCTGTGCTTTTAACAGTAGGGCTTGCCAAAAACATGCCGCGCAGTATTTTTGAATCGGGCAGAACATTAACAATACATCTTTTTTACCTTACAAACGAAGCAGTACGCCCCGAGGATTTTGGCATTGCTTTTGCTACTGCATCGGTTCTTGTAATTCTTGTTGTGATTATTAACACCGCAGCAAAAATACTTACCTTTAATTTTAGAAAGAAACTTGGAGAAATATTATGAAACAAAGTTTCATATTCGATTATAATGTGCAGCCATTCGGCTGCACAACAATGAGGTTATTATGAACGAGAATAAAATAAAAGTTCACAATCTGGATCTTTTTTACGGAGATTTTCAGGCTTTAATAAATATCAATTTAACGATAAACAGGGGAGATGTCGCCGCATTAATCGGGCCGTCTGGCTGCGGTAAATCGACATTTTTGCGGATACTAAACCGCATGAATGATCTTATTCCTTCATGTCGTATAACCGGGGATATCTTGCTTGACGGAGAAAATATTTACGGTACAATGGATATAACAGAACTGCGAACCCGTGTTGGAATGGTGTTTCAGAAACCGAATCCTTTTAACATGACTGTATTTGATAATGTCGCTTACGGTCAGCGGATGCAGGGTGTTAAGGACAAACGAGTCCTTGCGGAGATTGTAGAAACATCGCTAAAAAAAGCGGCTCTTTGGAACGAAGTTAAAGACAGGTTAAAAAAACCTGCACAGGCTCTTTCCGGAGGCCAGCAGCAGCGGCTGTGTATCGCAAGAAGTATCGCTATGGAGCCTGAAATTATATTAATGGACGAGCCGACAAGCGCTCTTGATCCAATTGCAACAGGCCGTATAGAAGAACTTATTGGGGAATTAAAGCAGGAATTTACCATAATTCTTGTTACACATGCCATGCATCAGGCATCCAGGGTAAGTAATAAAACAGCTTTCTTCCTATTGGGTGAATTAATAGAGTATAATGATACCAAGGAAGTTTTTACAAACCCGCGGGATAAGCGGACAGAAGATTATATTTCTGGTAGATTTGGTTAATGGGGGATTTTGTTTATTATGGAAACTAGAAAATATTTCACAGAAGAATTAAGCCGGTTAAGACAGGATATTTTAACGATGGCTACCAAGGCAGAAGAAAACCTTGGCAAAGCATTAACTGCTTTAAGAACCCGCGATTCAGATTTAGCTAAACAGGTGCGTGCGAATGATGCTGAAATAAACCATCTTCAGTTAAAAATTGAAGATGCTGCCGCAATTGTAATTGCTACGCAGCAGCCTGTAGCAAGAGACTTGCGGGAGATGGTAACGATCTTTAAACTTACCAGTAATATAGAAAGAATCGGCGACCATGCTGTGCATCTTGCGCGTGCCGCAAAGAAACTTGCAAAAAAAGGCGAATCCCAGTTTAGAGCGCAGGAGCATCTGGAAAAAATGGCAGAAACAGGGCAGCTTATGCTCCGCGCGGCAATTTCTGCATATATGTCACAGGATGCACAGGCTGCAAGAAAAGCTGCTTCCATGGACGATAAAATCGATGAACAGCACAAAGAACTTACAGAAGGTATTTTAAAAGTAATGAAAAAAAATCCTGACCTTTTAAAAAGTGCGCTTCAGATACTGCAAACATCGAATCAGCTTGAACGTCTCGGCGACCATATAACAAATATCTGCGAAGCGGTAATTTATATGGCAGAAGGAGTCCATGAGGAGCTGAATGAGTAAAGCTGTAATTCTAATTATTGAAGACGACCTTGCCATTCAGGAATTACTGACTCATACAATGTCAAAAGAAGGCTGGAAACTACTGTTTGCAAAAAGCGGCGAAGACGGCCTTAAAATATTAAAAACAAAAAATGTAAACTGTATTCTGCTGGATATAATGCTTCCGGGCATTGATGGTTTTAAAGTATTAAAAAAAATTAGAGATATAGAACAGTGCGTTAATATTCCTGTAATCATGACAACAGCAAGGGGAGAGGAGTCCGATATTATTACCGGTCTTGAACTTGGCGCAGATGATTATGTGGTAAAACCCTACAGTCCAAAGGTGCTTATTGCAAGAATCCGCGCAGGGCTTCGGCGGCAGGAAGAAGAAACTGTGCCGTCTTCTGCAGAGGTTTGGCAGCAGGGCGAATTAAAACTTGACGCTGCCCGGCATCAGGCTTTTTACGGCGATAAGTTATTGGATCTTTTTGCTACGGAGTTCGCCTTATTAAAACATTTTTTATCCAATCCCGAGATTGTTTTTTCGCGGAATCAGATTATTGCCGCAATTCACGGACCCGATTATCCTGTTACAGACCGTTCTGTAGATGTGCAAATACTTGGGCTTAGGAAAAAGTTGGGAGAAGCCGGAGATATGATCGAAACAATCCGCAGTGTGGGTTATAGATTCCGGTTGTCAGAATGACCTTATTCAAAAAAAGTTTTCTTGTTTTAAGTATAACAATTTTTATTTTTTCCCTGTTGCTTGTATTAATAATTGTTTTTATAAGTCCGTCAAGATTATTAATATTTGCAGTGATTCTTTATCTTGTAACGGCGCTTTTCACGGTTTATAAACTTTCTTCTTTTCTTTCTGTTTCATTTGGAAGGCTGGTAAATATAGTTCATAACGGCGTATCTCTATTGCCGGGTTCTGATGTTATTCTTGTTTCTAAAGATTTTAGAACACTGGAAAAAACAATGCGTATAATAACGCTGGAAATTAATCAGCGTTTTAAACAGGCAAAATCGGAAAGCAGCCGGCTGGAAGCAGTTCTTAACGGAATGTCCGAAGCTGTTTTTGCAATGAATCATTCGCTGCGGCTGTATACGGTTAATCCCAAAGCTAGAGAACTTTTTAATCTTGGAAATACCGATGTAAAAACAATGACACTGCTGGAGGCAACCCGTTCTGCAGAACTTGCTGAAATTGCAAATAAATCGATTAATGCCGGAATGCCGCTGGAAATTGAGCTGACTTTTCATTCTAAAAATGAAAAACATTTTCAGGTTTATGCATCGCCTATTGGAAATAATAACGATGGCGTTATTCTTGTATTACAGGAGATAACCCGTCTTGTAAAGCTGGAAAGGGTTCGTAAAGATTTTGTTGCAAATGTATCACATGAATTGCGGACACCCATTCAGCTTATTAAAGGATTTTCAGAAGCTTTGCTGGAAAATCAATCTGATAAACAAAATGTTCACTTTATCGAAATTATCCGCAAGAGCGCCGGTACAATGGAAAACCTTACAAACGATTTATTAATACTTGCAGATTTAGAGAACAATCTTAATAATACGCGTGATATGGAAGAATTAAATGTTCTTCCAATAATACAAGAAGCTGTTTCATCACTGGAAATACAGGCAAAAAATAAAAATATCGAAATAATTATTAACTGCGATGAAAACCTGAAAACAAGGTTATACGGTTCTTTGATTCTTCAGGCATTAATAAATTTAATAGACAATGGCATTAAATATTCAGCGGTTAAATCAAAAATTTGGGTAAGTGTTTATTTGAATGATAACAGACAAAATGAGGAAGTTGTTTTTGAAGTGCGCGACAAAGGAATCGGTATTCCTGCTGAACATATGGAAAGATTATTTGAAAGATTTTACCGTGCAGATAAAGCAAGGAACAGCGATGGCACCGGCCTTGGACTCTCCATAGTCCGGCACATCGCCTTATTGCACAAGGGAAATGCCGAAGCGGAAAGCCACGCCGGCGAGGGATCAGTATTCAGAATAAAAATTCCCCGTACTTAGAAAAAGAATCCTTCATCGTCATTTAAAATTTCGATTAATTCAACATTAAAAATTAAAGTTGAATACGGCGGGATTGCTCCCGGAATGCCTTCTTTGCCGTAGGCAAGGTTAGATGGTATATAAAACCTGTAGATGCTTCCCGGGCTCATCAGCATTAATCCTTCTGTCCAGCCGGTAATAACTAATTCTAAAGGAATATAAGAGCCTTCTTCTTCAAATGAACTGTCGAAAGGACTGCCATCTATAAAAATGCCGGTGTAGTTTACCCTTACAACAGAATTACTTTCCGGCTTGTCGCCATCGGCATATTCTATAATTTCATATTGAAGACCGCTTGGAGTTACTCGTACACCCTCCCGCTGGCTGTTCTCTGCAAGAAAATTAATCTCCATCCGCTGATTTCTTTCTGAAACTCTTTCCATTGCGAGATATATGGCTGTTTCTACAATTTCCATTGCTTCCTGTTCGCTGAACTGGGCTTCTACGGATTCATCTACCAGCGCTCTAATCCCTTCTGCAAGCGCATGAAAATCAAAATCCATATCCAGAGAACCTAAGTTAAAATTGTGCCCGATTATCATTCCAAAGGCATAACTTATTCGCGCTTTTTCTTCGGCATTTCTATAGTCTTCCTGAATCCCTCTTGCATACAAAACAGAAGCCATCAAAAAGAGAAACAGCAAAATTGATATTTTTTTCATCTTTTTCCTCCCGTTAAATTGTTAAAAAAAATATTGTTAAAAACCAAAATCAAAATCTGTATCAGGTTTTACTTCGAGAAGCTCAACGTCAAAAATCAATGTAGAATACGGCGGTATTACCCCTTGTACTCCTTCTGCGCTGTAGCCAAGTTCAGAAGGAATGTAAAATGTAAACTTGCTTCCTACATTCATTAGCTGCAAACCCTCTGCCCAGCCTTGAATTATCCAGCCAAGTTTGAACTCGGAAGGATGCCCTCTGGTATGAGAACTGTCAAAAAATTTGCCGTCTATAAATTTTCCGTCATAATGAACGACTACTACATCATCTTCTGTAGGTCTTGGACCGTTTCCCTGGCTGATAACTTCATATTGAAGACCGCTAGGTGTGATAATAATGCCTGGTTTTCTGGCATTTTCTGCAAGAAATTCGATTTCTTTTTGTCTGGCTTCTGCATCCCTTGTTTCCATTAAGGTATCCAGCGCTAAATCAAGTACATCTCTTGCTTGAATTAAATCGAATCTTGGATTTCTTCCCGATAAACCGTCTCTCATACCCTTAATAAATTCATCAATGTTAGGGTGAATACCGTCAGCTTCAAGACCGTCTTTTAGACCTGCTCCAATATTTAAACCCAGGGCATAAGATGCATCTTTGTCAAAATTAACTTCCTTTTTGGAAGAACCGGAGCTATTATTACAGCTCATTAATCCTGCTACAGCTATTACTGTTAAAACGAACATAAGTTTATATTTCATTCTGGGATTGTAGCTTATATAAACATTAATGACTAGTGTCTTATAATATTCAAATGTACTATATATGGTAAATTTCCGGAAATATTTGCTTTTTTTTAAAAAATGGATGTATAATAGCGGTGAGCTATTACGCAAACTGACAATTTTGCCGACAATCAGTTAAGAGTCATATAGGAATGTCATAGTTTTATGGGAGACAATGGAATGAAAAAAATCCTTATAGTGGACGATAACGAAGTTCATCTTGTAATTGCTGAAAACATACTTAAGGGAAAGTATGAAACAACTTCTGCTAAATCAGGAAAAGATGCTTTAGTCCTTTTGTCCAAAGGACTCGTTCCAGATTTGATTTTACTCGATGTTTTAATGCCTGAAATGGATGGCTGGGAAACATATAATAAAATCAAAGGTATAAGTCTTTTAAGGAATGTTCCCATAGCATTTTTAACTTCTCTGGACGGAGTAAGGGAAAAATTGTACGCTTCCAGGATAGGAGCTGCCGATTTAATCACAAAACCTTATGAGGGCGGAGAATTAATTAATAGAATAGAAAAAATGCTGGAAAATCGATAAATAATACAATTTGATTTCGACGTTTTTTACATAAAATCAATATTTCCGACCATAATTGCAATTTTACCAAAACTCCTCTTGAACTAACCCTAAATCCGTGCTAATATCCTTCTATAAAAGAAAACCTATTTTACCAAAAAAAGCAGAGGATTAAAATGGCAAACAAGAATTATGTCACTATCGAAGGTAACACAGCGGCGGCGCACGTTGCCCACGCACTTAGCGAAGTAATCGCGATTTATCCGATTACCCCTTCCAGCCAAATGGGCGAGCTCTCCGATGAGTTTTCCGCACAAGGACGTAAAAACATTTGGGGCGCTGTTCCTGATGTTATAGAATTGCAGTCCGAAGCCGGCGCAGCAGCGGCTGTACACGGCGCTCTTATGACAGGCGCAATGTCTACTACATTTACCGCTTCTCAGGGCTTATTGCTCATGATTCCTACCATGTATAAGGTAGCTGGGGAACTTACCTCTACGGTATTCCATATTTCTGCCCGTGCTTTGGCTACATCCAGCCTTTGTATTTTCGGCGATCATCAGGACGTTTTAGCTTGCCGCCAGACTGGCTGGGCAATGCTTTCATCCAATAACGTTCAGGAAGTAATGGATTTAGCGCTTATTTCACATTCATCAACATTACGCTCACGCATTCCTTTCCTTCACTTTTTTGACGGTTTCCGCACAAGCCATGAAATGCAGAAAGTAGAAGAATCAAGTTATGATTTGATGCGTGAAATGGTCACAGACGAACTTGTTGCTGAACACAGAGCCCGTGGTTTAACCCCCGAAAACCCAATGATTCGAGGAACTTCACAAAACCCCGATACTTATTTCCAAGGACGTGAAGGCGTAAATAAATATTACGATGCAACTCCTGATATCGTTCAGAAAGAAATGGATAAATTTGCTAAATTGACAGGAAGAGCATACAACCTGTTTGATTACTACGGCGCAAAAGACGCAGAAAAAGTTATCATTATAATGGGTTCTGGTGCTGACACTGTAGAAGAAACAATCGATTATTTAAATGCAAAAGGCGAAAAAACAGGTATGGTAAAGGTTCGCTTGTACCGTCCGTTCAGCCCAAAAGCATTTGTAAAAGCAATACCTTCTTCTGTTAAAGCAATTGCAGTTCTTGACCGCACAAAAGATCCCGGAGCAAACGGCGAACCGTTGTATCAGGATGTTCGCACAGCTATCGCAGAAATGCAGGCATCAGGCGAATTCAAAGCTAACCCTGTTATTCTTGGCGGACGTTACGGTCTTGGTTCTAAAGAATTTACACCTACAATGGTTAGAGCAGTATTTGATAACCTTTCTGGCAAAAAAATCGCTAACTTTGTTGTTGGTATCAAAGACGATGTTCAGAATAAGAGTTTAGATTTTGATCCAGCATTCGTTCTTGACGAAAAAGATGTATACGAAGCATTGTTCTACGGTCTTGGCGCAGACGGAACTGTCGGTGCTAACAAGAACTCGATTAAGATTATCAGCGAAGCTAAACCCGATTATAGTGTTCAGGCTTACTTCTCTTATGACTCAAAAAAATCTGGCGGCTTTACAGTTTCTCACCTTCGCTTTAACAAAAGCGGCGGAAGAATTCGCCGTCCGTATCTTATCAACTCGGCTGACTTCCTTGCATGTCACAAGTTCTCCTATATGGAAATGTACAATATGTTAGCAAGAGTAAAAGCAGGCGGAACATTCCTTCTTAACAGCCCTTACAGTTCAGCAGAAGTTTGGAAAGAACTTCCTGTAGAAGTACAAAAGCAAATTGTCGACAAAAAATTAAAGTTCTATGTTATTAACGGCGCAGAAATTGCACGCAGTACAGGAATGGGTAACCGCATTAACACAGTTATGCAGGCTGCTTACTTTAAAATTTCCGGCATATTAGCAGAAGACGAAGCTGTAAAATTGATGAAACAGCATATCGAAGAATCTTACGGTAAAAAAGGTTCCGATGTTGTTCAGAAAAACTACAATACTGTTGATGCTGCATTAAAAGCTGTAGAAGAAGTAAATTATTCCAGCGCAGACGGCAGCAAACACATGAAGCAGCCTTTTGCTACTGCAAAGAACGATAAACGTTCAGATGCAAACTGGATTATGGATACACTCGGCGCAGTTTCGTTCCAATTTGGTTCGGATCTTCCTGTCAGCAAAATTCCTGCAGACGGTACTTTCCCCACAGCTACATCTCAGTACGAAAAACGCTCAGTTGCAGAACGTGTTCCTTTATGGAACCCTGCTGATTGTACACAGTGCGGTATTTGTACTGTTGTATGTCCTCATGCTTGTATGAGAATGAAAACTCTTACAGCTGATCAAGTTGCAAAAGCTCCTAAGGGTCTTTTAACTGCAGATATTGCAAACAAAAAAGCAGTAGCAGGCGACAAAGCAACAATGGCAATCGCTTATGAAGATTGTTATGAATGCGGTCTTTGTATAACAGCTTGTCCTCAGTGTAAAGAAGACGGCAGCAAACAGGCTCTTAAATATGTTCCATATTCAAATGATCCTGAATTCCATGCCGAACAGGTAAAAGTTTGGGATTACTTCTTAAGTCTCCCTGATACTCCAGTAACAGGTGATCTTAACAATGCTATGTCTCTTGCTTACAAACGTCCGTTGTTTGAATTCTCCGGCGCTTGCGGCGGATGCGGTGAAACACCTTATATCAAACTTATTTCTCAGCTCTTTGGCGATAGAGCTCTTATTGGCAACGCTACAGGTTGTTCTTCTATCTACGGCGGTAACCTGCCTACAACTCCGTATTGTCAGCGTGAAGACGGACGAGGTCCAGTATGGTGTAACAGCTTATTCGAAGACACTGCAGAATTTGCATTAGGCTTTAGATTAACAAGTGATAAACTTGCAGAACATGCTCGTGAAATGGGTGTTAAAGCAAAAGGCGAAGGCATTGCAGCTAACATCATCGACAAATTGCTTAACAACAAACAGGAAGACGATGCAGCTATCGAAGAACAGCGAAAAAATGTTAACGAGCTTAAAGCAGCTCTTGCAAAAGACAGTAAACCAACAGCAAAAATGCTGCTCTCTCTTGCTGATCACTTTATTAAGAGATCTGTTTGGGGCTTCGGCGGCGACGGTTGGGCATACGACATTGGATTTGGCGGCTTAGACCATGTTATTGCTTCGGGTAAAAACGTTAACCTGCTTTGTATGGATACAGAAGTTTATTCCAACACAGGCGGTCAGATGTCTAAAGCTACACCTGTTGGCGCAATTGCAAAGTTCGCATACGGCGGAAAACCAATCGTAAAGAAAGACCTTGGCGCAATCGCAATGAGTTACGGTTATGTATACGTTGCAAAGATTTCGTTAGGCGCAAATATGGCACAGACAATCAAAGCAATCCGCGAAGCAGAAGCTTATGACGGTCCGTCGCTTATCATCGCTTACTCGCATTGTATCGCACATGGTATCGATATGAGTAAGGGATTGGAACAGGGCAAAGCAGTAGTAACAAGCGGCTTGTGGCCGTTGTATCGCTACGACCCAAGATTGAAAGATCAGGGCAAGAACCCGTTCCAGCTTGACTCCAAAGACCCAACAACTTCGCTTGAAGACTTTATGTACAAAGAAAACAGATTCAAGAGCCTTAAGGCAGCTAACCAAGCAGAAGCCGACAGACTTCTTGCAATTGCAAAAGCTCAGGCAGAACGTGTTTGGAAAGAGTACAAGTATCTTTCGGAAAGATCGTTCTAGTAAAGCTGCGTAATGTGATTTGAAAGCCCTCAGCCCGACCACTTCAAGTGGTCGGGAGAGGGCTTTTTTTATGGTGCGCCTAGCATGGGCGATAACTTGGCGGTGAGAGTCCGCTACACGGATTGCAGTAGGAAGTGTTAGCCAAAGGCAAGGGTGTCCATTGCGAGGTGGAATCTGAAGGAAGCCAGAGGCAA